>DATHQA010000031.1:0-6361 GCA_035483375.1 Rhizomicrobium sp.
GAGTTTCAGTTCCGGCATGCCGAGTGCGTCGCGTTTGCCGGTCAGCATGAGGCGGCGGTCGGGATCCGGCGCAGGCTCCATGCCGCAGCCGAGCGAATACGCGCGTGCATTGCTCGAATCCACGACATCGAGCGCAGATGCCGTCAGCGCCACCGCCGCATTGCCGAGTTCGTCGAGCTTCGCTTCGCCATCCACTGTGATAAGCGAACCCAGCACGTTGCGCTGGCGTTTGAACGTGTCGGTCGGCGTGAACGCCGCGCGGAAAATGCCGCTTTTGTAATTGCGCGGTCCCAGATAGTAGGGCGCAATCGAACCGTCGAACAAAACAAGCGTCGCGTTGTCGCCGGGAATGGGATGATCGGCGAAGAAACGGCCGACAAGATCGTTGCCATTGCCGACGCCCGTTTTCATCACGTCGTTGGATGCGAGCAACAGCCGCGCATTCTCCACCGCGCCCGCCGCAAGCACGACGAGTTTCGGCTTCACCGTGAAATGCTTGCCGCTCAGCGTTTTCACATCGACATGGTTCACGCTCGCTGCGTTCGATGCGAGCCTGATGCCGGTCGCATTCGCATGCGTCATCACATGCAGGTTCGGGATACGCTTGAGATCATCCGCATAGCGTTCGCCGAAATGCGTGGGCAGCACGCTGTCGCGCTGCTTGGAGAATTGAAACCAGGTTGTGTAAAGGCCGCCCTGGCCGAGATTGATCGGCGCGCCTTCGGGCGCCGCAAGCTTCGCTGCGCCGTCGTAAATAAACGGCCCCGCTTCGACGATCTCCTGCGCGCGGTCGAAATAGGGCTCAAGCGTTTTGCGCGTGATGGGCCAGCCCGAATGCGGCAGCCAATCGCGCGCCTCGAAATCGATCTCGTCGAGCGGCCTGCACCAGCCGCCCCAATGGTTCGTGCTGCCGCCGAGATAACGCAGCCGCGAATTTTCGAGCTTGAGATAAGGCGTGCCGGTTTCCGTGCCCGCGTAAAGCGCCTGGGTGGTGGCGTCGAAATCCATGCCGCCGCTTTCGAGCATGAGCATCTTGATCGGCCGATGCGCGAGCGCGAGCGCGAGCGTGATGCCGGCAGGCCCGCCGCCGACAATCAGGATGTCGGTATTGATTGTAGTGCCGGACGGGACCGAGCCTGCATCGGTGAACGCGCTCAAACGGGCCCCTTCCGGAAATTAGAGTGACGCTTCATAGCCGCTTCTTCGCAAAGCTCCGTCCGGAACCGGATTTTAGATATTTTTCGAATTCGAACGCGCGAGCTTTATCCGAGAAAGCGACGTACGTCTTTAGTCTCCACGGAGCATATTTCGAAGTGTGCGGGACGCCTTTGGAATTATGCTTGGTTAGCCGAGCTTCCAAATCTACCGTTACACCAACGTAATGCCGACTAGGGAAGCTCACGCTCTCCAATATGTAAACGTAGTTCATAGCGGCAAGCTATCTACGATGGAGGCTGGCTTGCCGAGCCGAAGCTGCGCGGACCCGGGCACAGCCCGCCTTCGCGCTAACGCGCTACGGCGCGGCAGCCTCCGCTGCTGCGCAGCGTAGGCTGGTGGAGCTGAGCGGGATCGAACCGCTGACCTCCTGCATGCCATGCAGGCGCTCTCCCAACTGAGCTACAGCCCCAATTCGAAAAATCTAACGATCTTCCTTTTCGATGTCGGCATCGATGATGCCGGTAACGTCTTCTTCGTCGTCTTCCACTTCTTCGAGAAGCGCATCGGCTTCTTCGTCTTCGTCGATTTCCTCTTCGAGGTCTTCGAGCACCTCTTCGGCGTCGGGTTCGACGACCGTCACGCCGGGATCATCCGCCTCGACGACCTCGTCATCCTCGCTCTCGTCGGCGACGAGAACAGGTTCGGCCTCGACCAGAGTATCCTCTACCTCCTCGGCCTCAACCTCTTCGGAGTCCTCATCGGTCTCCTCCTCATCGTCGCTTTCGGCAACGGCGGCAACGGCGACCGCAGCCTCCGGTTGACGTGGACGGCGCTGTTTATAAAGCGCTTCCGGCTCGAAGGTGAACGAGCATTTCGGGCACTCGATAGGCCGCTTCTGAAGGTCGTAGAATCGCACGCTGCAATTGGGGCAGACGCGCTTGGTTCCGAGATCCGCCTTGACCAAGGTGATGCTTCCCCACACAAATCTGGTTTCGAAAGGGGGGTCGTTTGCCACGCCCGCCCCTCCATGTCAAAGCATCTTAATGACCGCCTCCGAGAGCCAAAATCCGCGCAAGGCCTGTCGTTCCGGTTCTTTGGCCGGTGTGGCGGAAGTCCCAGGCGATAAGTCGATCTCGCATCGCGCGCTGATACTGGGCGCGGCAGCGGTGGGCGAGACGCGCATCACGGGCCTGCTCGAAGCCGAGGATGTGCTCAATACGGCCGAGGCAATGCGGGCACTGGGTGCACATGTCGAACGCGTCGGTGCGGGCGCATGGCGCGTGCATGGTGTGGGCGTCGGCGGGTTCGCAGAGCCGGATGCCGCGCTCGATTTCGGCAATTCGGGCACGGGCTCAAGGCTTGTGATGGGCGCGGTCGCGACGACGCCGATCATGACTGTGTTCACGGGCGATGCGTCGCTGCGGCGGCGGCCCATGAAGCGCGTGCTGGAGCCGCTGACGAAATTCGGCGCGACCTATGAGGCGGGTGAGGGCGGCTTGATGCCCGTCACGCTGCATGGCGCGAGCGTTCCCATCTGCATCGATTACGAAGTGACGGTCGCGTCGGCGCAGGTGAAATCGGCGCTGCTGCTCGCAGCCCTCAACGCGCCCGGCCGCACACGCATCGTGCAGCGCGCGCTGACGCGCGATCATACGGAGAAGATGCTCGCGGCATTCGGTGCAGAGATTTCGGTCGAACCGCTCAAAGAAGGCGAAGCGATTTATTTGATGGGCGAGGCGGAATTGAAGCCCGCATCCGTCGATGTGCCGCGCGATCCGTCCTCCGCTGGGTTTCCGCTCGCGGCAGCGTTGATCGTGCCGGGGTCGGAGGTTTCGATCTCGTCCATGCTGCTCAATGCGCGACGTATGGGTCTCATCGATACGTTGAAGGAGATGGGCGCAGATATCGCGATCACGAACGCGCGCGAAAGCGGCGGTGAGAAGATCGGCGATCTCATTGCGCGATTCTCGCATATGAAAGGCGTGGAAGTGCCGCCGGAGCGCGCGCCTGCGATGATCGACGAATATCCGATCCTCGCCATCGCTGCGTCGTTTGCCGAAGGCCGCACAGTCATGCGCGGGCTTGAGGAATTGCGCGTGAAGGAAAGCGATCGTCTCGCCGCGATCATTGCGGGGCTTCGCGCGAATGGTGTGAAGGTCGAGGAACTCGAAGACGGCATGATTGTCGAAGGCCGTAGCGGCGATGTGCCGGGCGGCGGCCACGTCGCGACGCACATGGATCATCGCATCGCGATGTCGTTCCTCACGATGGGGCTTGCCTCGCGCGAAGCCGTGACTGTGGACGATGTGTCGATGATCGCGACAAGCTTCCCGGAATTCGAACCGCTGATGAAGAATCTCGGAGCAGATTTTCAATGACTGTCGTTATCGCAGTCGATGGTACGGCTGCTTCAGGTAAAGGCACGCTCGCGAAGAAACTCGCTGCGCATTTCGGGTTCGCGCATCTGGATTCAGGCGCGCTTTATCGTTTGACGGCGCTCGCCGTGCTCAATGCGAAGGGCGATCCGAAAAACGCGATCGATGCATTGAAAGGCGCGCGCGCGATCGATCTGTCTCGTGCAGGCGATCCGGCGATCCGCAGCGATGTTGTCGGAAAAGCGTCGTCACATGTCGCGGCAATCCCCGAAGTACGCGCGGCATTGCTCGCCTTCCAGCGCGAGTTCCTCATCCATCCGCCGGGCGGCGGCGATGGTGCGGTGATGGATGGCCGCGACATCGGCACAGTCATTGCGCCGGATGCGGCAGCGAAACTGTTTGTCGATGCCGAACCGTCGGCGCGCGCGCATCGCCGCTGGCGGGAACTCAAGACGCTGGGCATCCTGCGCGACGAGAACGAAGTACTTGCCGAGATCAACGCGCGCGATGCCGCCGACCGTGCGCGGCCTATCTCGCCGCTTGTCGCTGCCGTCGACGCGGACTTGCTCGATACGACCCATTTGGATATAGACGCCGCATTCGCAGCCGCCCTCGCATTGGTGAAACCCAAAATCGAGGCAGCGCTCAGGGCACGCCACAGGGGTTAAGGAGACCCGGCGGCCTTATCGGCAAGGCAGCGGATTCAATCGACAATCAAACCGCCTCGCGGGCTTGCGCTCGTCTGGAAGTCCGCTCGCGGCAACGCGGGGCCAGGCACAACGACTGAACGGAACACATGGCAAGAGCCGCCACCCAATCCATCGCCACACCCACCCGCGAAGATTTCGCGGCCATGCTCGAAGCGAGCTTCACCACGCAGTCCCCGCAGGAAGGCAATGTCATCCGCGGCAAGATCGTCGGCATCGAAAACGATTTCGCCGTCGTCGATGTCGGCCTGAAAACCGAAGGCCGCGTGCCGCTGAAAGAATTTTCGATGCCGGGCCTGCCAGCAAATATCAAGATCGGCGATGAGGTCGAAGTCTATCTGGAGCGCGTGGAGAACGCGCTCGGCGAAGCGGTGCTGTCGCGCGACAAGGCGCGGCGCGAGGAAAGCTGGATCCGTCTCGAACGCGCCTTCAATGAACAGACGCGTGTGACGGGCGTCATCTTTGGCCGCGTCAAAGGCGGCTTCACAGTCGATCTCGACGGCGCGGTCGCGTTCCTTCCGGGCAGCCAGGTCGATGTGCGCCCGATGCGCGATGTCGGCCCGCTCATGAATCAGGCGCAATTGTTCCAGATCCTCAAAATGGATCGCCGCCGCGGCAACATCGTCGTGTCGCGCCGTGCGGTTCTCGAAGAACGCCGCGCCGAAGAGCGTACGTCGCTTGTCGCGAGCCTGCAGGAAAAGCAGGTCATCGAAGGCACGGTGAAGAACATCACCGATTACGGCGCATTCGTCGATCTCGGCGGCGTCGATGGTCTGCTGCACGTCACCGATATCGCGTGGCGCCGCGTCAGCCATCCGACCGAAGTGCTCAATGTGGGCCAGAATGTCACCGTGCAGATCATCAAGATCAATCACGACACGCAGCGCATCAGCCTCGGCATGAAGCAGTTGCAGACCGATCCGTGGGAAGGCGTCGGCGCCAAATATCCCGTCGGCGCGCGCATGCGCGGCAAGGTCACGAACGTCACCGATTACGGCGCGTTCGTGGAGCTTGAGCCGGGCGTCGAAGGCCTTGTGCATGTCAGCGAGATGAGTTGGGTGAAGAAGAACGTCGCCCCGTCGAAGATCGTGACGCCGGGACAGGAAGTCGATGTGCAGGTGCTGGAAGTCGATTCCAACAAGCGCCGCATTTCGCTGGGCCTCAAGCAGTGCATGGACAATCCGTGGCAGGCGTTTGCTGCGAACCATCCGCCGGGCAGCGATATCGAAGGCGAGATCAAGTCGATCACAGAGTTCGGCATCTTTGTCGGCCTCGACAACGACATCGACGGCATGGTGCATCTGTCCGATATCTCTTGGGATAAGCAGGGCGAAGCCGCTGCCGCCGATTACAAGAAGGGCGACATGGTCAAGGCCCGCGTGCTCGATATCGATCCGGAGAAGGAACGCGTCAGCCTCGGCATCAAGCAGCTCAGCGAAGATCCGATCGAGAAGGTCGGTCCGCTGCGCAAAGGCACGGTCGTCACGGTCAGCGTCACGGAAGTGAACGATGGCGGTATCGAGGTGAGCCTTGCCGATGGCGTGAAGGCATTCATCCGCCGCAGCGATCTCGCGCGTGATCGCGCCGATCAACGTCCCGAACGCTTCGGCGTCGGCGACAAGGTCGACGCGATGATCACAAGCGTCGATAAAGCCAGCCGCAAGATCTCGCTCTCCATCAAGGCGCGCGAAATCTCCGAAGAGAAAGATGCGGTCGCGCAATACGGCTCGTCGGATTCCGGCGCGTCGCTCGGCGATATCCTTGGCGCTGCGCTTCGCAAGAAGACGGACGACGGCGAGAAGGACGAAGAATAGTCCTACTCGATTCCACAAATAGAAAAGGCGCTCGGGAAACCGGGCGCCTTTTTTCATTTCCGAAACGTTAGAGCGTTTGCCTATTCGTGCGGCACCGAAATGCGCAGCAGCTTTTCTTTGAGGCACTCCAGCCCGCCCAAAATGCCGTAGCCGTTCACGACACCAGCATGGGAGTAGGAAACGAATTTGTCCTTATGCAGGTAAGCGCCTGCCAGACCGACGACATCGCCGGATTTGGCGGCTTCAAGAAGCCTTTCCAGCTCCTCAATCACTTTCTGGTTCGTTCGTACGCGTTCAGGCTCGTATG
>DATHQA010000032.1:0-16401 GCA_035483375.1 Rhizomicrobium sp.
GGGTGCATAGCGGAAGAACAGGCGCGCAAGAAACGCCGGATTGCGCTCGCCCGTTTCGATGTGATGCGTGCTGACGAACAGCGTCCAGGGCAGGCGCAGATCTTCTAGGATGTCGGCGGCAAGCAATGTGTTCGCATAACCATCATCGAAAGTGATGAACAGCGCGCGAGAATGGCGTTGCGGGTTTTTGAGTACGTCACTCATCGCACCAAGCGGCAGCACCTCGAAATGCCGCTTCAGCGATTGTGCGATATCGAAAAACACATCGGCGCGATGATGGATTTTTTCGAGACTGTCCCCCCCCGTTTCCACGCCATGGAAGAACACCGAAGCGGGACCGGATATGGCTTGCGTGAGCCGCGCCGGGAGGAAACGCGCCGCATGCCGCGCAATCTGTCCTGAAAAACTCGGCATGTCCTGCTCCGCATCCGGCCGGGGGCGTTAACCCTCGGCCGGATGCGATGCAAGAATCGCGCAGTTAACTACGCCGCTTCCACTTTCCGGCGCGGCCACACCTGCGGGTGGAACGTGTCGTCGAGTCTATCGCCTTCCTGCGTGCCAAGACGGTGCAAGGGCTGCGACGGTGCGCCCGGCCGCTTGTGATACCGCAGCTCGGCATCGCAATAGCGCAGCGAGAACGCGCGGCGGATCGTCGAGCCCGTGTTTCCTTCCGAGCCATGCACCGTCAGGAAATGATGCACGACGACATCGCCCGGATCGACATCGGCATAAACCACATTGAACGCTTCCGGATTGGAATCGACATCGGGGAGGTCTTCGCCCTGACTGCCTGGAAGCGCCGTGCGGCTCATGAAGATGTTGGGATTGTACTTGTCGCCCCAACGATGCGAACCCGGCACATAGCCCATTGCGCCGGAGCCGCGCCGCACCGTGTCGAGTGGAATCCAGAATACGCAGCCGCGATCGCCATCGAGATTGAAATAAGGGAGGTCTTGGTGGAAAGCCGCTCTGTCGGCTGCGCCCGGTTCCTTGATGAAGATCTGGTCGTCGTAATAACGCACGCTATCGACGCCCAGAAGCGCCGCCGCCACTTGCGGCAATTCGCTGTAAAGCGCGAAATCCGCAAGTGCCGGAACGCGGCGCCACACGCCCGTGTCGACAAGGAAATGGCCCTTGGGCTGGCCCTTCGTTTCCTTGTCGGTGAGGCGCGGCATGCTCGAAGATTTCACCGCACTCGAAAGCGCCTGAAAGCGCTTGTCGGTTTGGTGCATCTTCGTCGGCTTGTCGCCTTCGCCGAACAATTGTTCGGCGAGTTCGGTGACGTCATAGCCTTGCGCGCTGTTCTCGAAGGTTTCGAGTGCCGTGCGCATGGCGCCTTTGAGCCGCGTCATCTGGTCGGACCGCAACAGGCCCTTCAGGATGACGAAGCCGTTTTCCTGAAACTGTGCGACCTCATCCGGCATAACCGCACCGGACACGCGCAATTGTGCTTTCGCTGACATGATGTTTCTCCGCGTGAGCCTTAAGCCGCGATCCGGCGAATGTCGGGCACAGCGTATGGAGGCGGCGTCATGCTGAACGCGAGCACCGGATCGGGAAGCCCGCGCCGTTGGCGCAGACCCGTCACTGCATTCTGCGTGACCGGGAACATCACGGCGACGCACACGCCTTCATCGTAAGGCGTGGGCAGTCCAAGCGGATGCGTGCCCGGATCGAGATTCAACAGCGACGGCAGGAAGAACGTGTCGCAGACGACGCTGTAATGCGTAAGTCCCTTCGCGAAGCCGTATTCGAACAGCGCGATGAGCAGCGCGCCCGACGCCTTGTTGATCTCGTTGGGATCGGTGATGTCGTCGGAGACGAAATAGCGCGTGATCTCGTAGACCTGGTCGCTATTGGGGATGCGTCCCCACGTCACAATGTGAGAAAAAACATCTCTCATGAGATGCGGTTTCGTCGTGGGGATCAACCTTATGCCGGCTGATACCCTCCCTTCGTCGTCGAGACGTAATAGGTAGAGCGCGTCTTCGTTATCGAATTGATCGATCTCGCGCTTGTCTTCCTGGGTCAGATCCTTCCAGCCGCGTTTATCAACGTAAACGCGATGCCGGATACGGTACATTTCTTCAAGTTGTGCTGAGAACTCGTCGCGGTTGCGATGGTCGACAAGATAAATCACAGATGCCTCCCTCTCGATGGCGCATTAACGATGCGCTAACCAAGAGGGTCTGGCATTTAGGTAAATACCCAATTGACAGGTTAGACTTTTGTTTACCCTGTCAAATCACATCAAATCTGAATCGCTCCCATTCTGATAGCGACAACAACGGCTTGCACCCGCGAAGGCACGCCGAATTTCTGCTTCGCGCGTTCGATGTGCGCGTTAACGGTTTTCTCCGAAATCGAGAGGATCTCGCCGATCTCCCAATCGGATTTGCCGATCGCAACCCATTCCAGGCATTCCTGCTCGCGCTTGGAGAGCGTGATGACATTGCCCTGGTGCTTGCGTTCATTGTCGAGATGGCGAATGCGGGAATGCGCATAAAGCGCGGCCAGGTGAATTTCCGCATGATCGCGCCGGTCGCCCGTGACTTCCCCGCCCGCGACGGTAACAACCGCAAGGCCGGAGGTGAGGCCGAAGATCGGGATAACGAAGCCCGCGGCCATACCGAACTCCGCACCTTCCTCGACGATGCGCTGCTGCTTCTCGTCATAAAGGCCGGAATTCATCGCCTCGCTCCACGTGAACGGCTCACGCGAATGCTTCAGGTGAAGAACGGCGGGATCGGTTTCGATATATTTCTTCTCGCGATAGCGCATGTGCCATTCGCGCGGCCATGTCACTTCGAGAAAGCGTGAGCCCTGATTATCGCTCGGACGGCCGACATCGGCGACGCCGCCGAATGTGTATCCGAATTTGGAGGTAAATTTCTGGAAAGTTTGCCAAACGGTATCCGTCTTCTCGATCGCGTTTATGCGATCGATGAAGTCCAGTACCTGAGGATAAGGCATACCCATGGCGCGCGACCGTACTATTTAGGCTCAATTGTAGCGGAATTTTCTGTCGCGCCAATAAAGCATTCGAGGGAAAGCTTAAGGATTTATGTCGGCAACTCTCCGGCCAGTAAGCTCTGCGAAGAAATTCTTAAATATCGCCTCAAATATTGCGATTCTACACTTGCAATAAAGGCGAATTTTCCAAATAAAGCTTTCAAACCAATACCATAGCAAACGTTAACGGATGGGACAGCGGTCCTGCCTCCGTTTACTTATCGGAAAGATAGGCGCGGTGCGGCAACTGCCCAAAGAGCTCGGCGGTGAGGTCGAATCCGTCCAAAATCCTTAACATGTAAAGGATTGTCGGTTCCCTTGGGCCACGGAACGCCCGTCCGGGCGGGGCGTTTCCGGACAGAGGCTTCGGCTTTAAGGCTGGGAATGTCCAAGAAGAAACTTGTGGAAGACATCAGGCAGAATCCGGCGCGCTTCTATCGCTCGCCCGCAGATGTCATCCGCGACCGCCGTTTCAGCGACGAGGAGCGCCTTGCGATTCTCGAGGCCTGGGACAGTGATGCCGAGGCTGGCGAGACGATTCGGGTGCAGGTGGCTGAAGCCCGTCGGCTCATCGAAGAACGGGCTACGGCCCAGACTGCGAAAACTTCTTAATCTGTCTGACTCTTGACGCGCGCGCGCGCCGCCGTCACCAAAGCGACATGTCGAGTGGCGCAAACGGGGCGGGGAGCGGGGCAGCGCATGATCTGCGCCTGTCTGTCGTGCTGCCCACCTTCCGCGAGCGCGGCAATGTGGCGGAACTTGTGCGGCGCCTGGATGGCACGCTCGGGGCCTCCGGCTGGGAAGCGATCTTCGTCGATGACGATTCGCCGGACGGCACCGCGGAGACCGTGAAGAATATCGCGGCGCATGATCCGCGCGTGCGCTGCTTGCGGCGCGTGGGGCGGCGCGGTCTTGCGGGCGCGTGCATCGAAGGCATTCTTTCATCGAGTGCGCCGTTCGTCGCTGTGATGGATGCCGATCTTCAGCACGACGAGAAAGTTCTGCCGCGCATGCTTGCGCGCCTCGAAGGCGGCAGCGCCGATCTTGTCGTCGGCACGCGCTATGTGGCGGGCGGCGACGCAAGCGCGTTCAGCGAGAGCCGCAGCCTCATCTCGAAGCTTGCGACGAAGATGGTGCATCGCTTGCTCGGCGCGGAGATCAGCGATCCGATGAGCGGTTTCTTTATGCTGCGCCGCGATCGTTTCGATCCTATCGCGGGCCAGCTTTCGCCCGTCGGATTCAAGATCCTGCTCGATATCGTGACGGTCGCGCGCGGGCATTGGCGCATTGCCGAAGAGTCTTATGTATTCGCTGCGCGCAAGGAAGGCGAAAGCAAATTCAATGTGCAGATCGGTTTGGAGTTCCTAGGTCTGCTGCTCGCGAAAATGTCCGGCGGTGTGCTTGATCCGCGGTTCATCTTCTTCGCGCTTGTGGGTTCGGTAGGCCTTGTTGTGCATTTGCTGGCGCTGAAGCTTGCGATGCTTTCGGGTGCCGAGCCGTTCCGCACGGCGCAATGGATCGCGACGTTTGTTGCGATGACGAGCAATTTCTTCCTCAACAACGAACTCACCTATCGCGACCGCAGGCTTAAAGGCCCTGCGCTGCTCAAAGGGCTCGCCGGGTTCTACGCGTTCTGTTCGCTCGGTGCGCTTGCCAATGTCGATTTCGCGACGACGCTGTTTTATACCGACCGCCAGGTGTGGTGGGTTGCGGGCGCTTCCGGTGCGCTTATGAGCGCGCTGTGGAACTATGCGATGTCCAGCATGTTCATCTGGCGCACAAGATGACGCGCGCGCGCGCATCGTTTGTTGCCGTCATCATTATCGTTCTCATGCGGTTGGTTGCCGCTGCGGTTCTGCCGCTCTCCGCCGACGAAGCTTATTATTGGCTTTGGTCGAAGCATCTCGCCTTTGGCTATCATGATCATCCGCCGATGATCGCTTATGCCATTCGCGCGGGCCTGTTCGACGATGAATTCGGCGTGCGGTTCACCTCCTGGCTTTTGTCCGTTATCGCGAGTTGGGCCGTCTGGCGCGCGGGCGCGATTTTGCTCAAGAGCGAGTATGCAGGCGCGCTCGCGTGCGTGTTGTTCAATCTCACGCCGATGGTTGCGATCGAAGGCATGGTGGCCACGCCGGACGCGCCCGCGCTTGCCGCATCGGCATTGTTCCTGTTGGCGCTCGCGAAAATCGAACAGACGAATGACGGGCGATGGTGGCTCGCGGCCGGCATCGCCACCGGTTTCGGATTGCTCTCCAAATACACGATGTTCTTTGCGGGCGCGGGCGCGATGCTGTGGCTTATTCTCGATGCGCGCGCGCGGCGCTGGTGGTTCACGCCATGGCCTTATGCGGCAGCGCTCATTGCGTTCATTCTATTCGCGCCGAATTTGTGGTGGAACGCGACACATCGTTGGGAAACCTTCGCGCTGCAGTTCGGCCGCGTCGGCGAAGGCCAGTTCACGCTACGTTACATTTTTGAACTTCTCGGCGCGCAATTGGGATTGGCGACACCGTTCATCTTCCTCCTTGGCGCAATAGGGTTGTTCGCGCGCAAAAATGAATCTGTTCTTCCGAAGGCGCTCATTTGGCCCGCGCTCGTCTACTTCGTATTTCACGCATTGCATGACCGCGTGCAGGGCAATTGGCCGAGTTTCCTTTATCCCGCTTTCGCGATCCTTGCCGCGCAAACGGCAACGATGCATCGGAGCGGACGCATCGCGGGGCTTTGCCGTTCTGCGGCGATTCCGTTCGCGGCGATCTGTCTCGCAGCTTTATATGCGCAGGCGATTTTCAATGTGGTTCCGCTTGGCCGCGCCGACCCGTTCGAGCGGCTCATGGGATTCGGCGTGCGGCAGATGGGCGATGAAATCAACCCACGCGCGCTAACCAACCATATCCTTACGGCTGATTATGAAACCGCCGCGTGGGTCGATTTCTATGCTCCCCACGCGGCTGTGATCGATCTCGGTGAGGACGAACGCTGGAAGGACTGGCCGCAAGCGAAAGCCGCCGATCTCGCGCAACCGATGTTTTATCTCGCATCGCCTAAGCGCGACCTTCACGCGCTCATCGCGCAGCATTTTGCGAAAGTGGAGTTCTGCGGCGATGTTCCGCGCTTGCGCGAGAACGTCGTGATCGAGCGTTACAAGCTCTATTGTGTGTCGGAACCGAAGGATGTCGCGGGGCGGGTTTTGTAGATTTTTGGAGAGGCATATAAAGCAAAAGCGACGTAGGGGGAGTACGCCGCTTTCGCTATAAGACTTGAGCGGACAACCAATTCGGGCTGTCGAAGGGGCTGGGGCGTTCCGGATCGGACGTCCGCTCGCCGTATATAACTTTGCACCCAAAAAAACGTTCCAAAAATTCTTGCAAGAAAATTATCGCCGCCAGTCCATTGAATTATTTTATTAATTTCTCGTACCGATATTTCGATGATCGCGCCGCCTGACGCGAACTCTAGCGATCTTTCCTTCTACGCCAGCGGTTCATCGCGACTTCGGCCGCACCGAACAGGCCTGCTGCAAGGATCCCGAAGAACGGTTTCTCCTTTGCGACCGAAGCGAGTGCCTCGACAATCGCCGCAAAGCCTTCTTTCGGCTTGGGCTTTGGCCGCGCGATGGCCGCGATGGCGATCACGATGACCGGCACGAACAGGAAGATGAAGGCTGTGATCGCGGCCGCCCATGCGAGGCCCACACGATCTGCGAACGACAGGAAAATCGCATAGCCGCCCCATGCCAATCCGAACAGCAGAAGCAGAGACGCCGCGATGCCCAGCATCACGCCAGCAGCAATCTTCGCCACAATGTTCATCGGGGACTCAGCGGCGCAGGAACACGACGCCCAGAAGCGCACCGAT
Source organism: Rhizomicrobium sp. (assembly GCA_035483375.1). Taxonomy (GTDB): domain Bacteria; phylum Pseudomonadota; class Alphaproteobacteria; order Micropepsales; family Micropepsaceae; genus Rhizomicrobium. Next base: position 6,874 of record DATHQA010000032.1, read on the forward strand.
GCCAAGCGCAATCGCGCAAGAGGCAAGTGGCTGTTCGCGAATGGATTCCTTCAGCGTATCGAGGTGCTGATCGGTCCATTCGTCCATCTGGGCGGCGAGGGTTTCAGTCGCCCGGAGAGCATCGCGCAGGCGTTCCTGGGCTGCCTCGCCCACGCCTTCGCCAAGTCCGCGCATGTCCTGCTGCAGGGCTTCGAGGTCCTGCCGCAAAGCCGAAAGGCGGGATTCCACCTGTTCGGGGCCGCTTTCGGTGCGTCTGCGTCTGGGCATGCTTACTCTCCGTGTTCGGCGTGATTATTCACACTCGCCTGTCAAATGGAACCCGTGGAACTTCGTTTCACGCCGCCTTCTTTGCCGCGCCGTGGAAGAACAAAGCCTGTCCCACCGTCGCCTGCACCGTCTCGGGCAGGAACGGCTTGGCGATGAGATAGGTGGGCTCCGGCCGCTCGCCCGTCAGCAGCTTCTCCGGATAGGCTGTGATGAAGATCACAGGCACGTCGAAGCTGTGCAGGATAGCGTTCACCGCATCGATGCCCGAGCCGCCTTCGCCGAGATTGATGTCGGCGAGGATAAGGCCCGGCTTCTCCGCATGGGCTTTTGTGATCGCGTCCTGGCAGGTCGAGGCCGTCGCCACGACTTTGTGGCCCAGCTCGGTCACGAGGTTTTCGAGGTCGAGCGCGATGATGGGCTCATCCTCGATGATAAGGACGCGGGAGGCGAGCTGGCGGTCGATGGCCTGCTGCGCTTCGAGCACCGCACGCTCAACAGCTGTGGGCGATTGGCCCAGAATATAAGCCGCATCGGCAAGCGAAAACGCTTCGACTGCCGTCAGCAGCAGGGCTGCGCGCTTCGTGGCGGAGAGAGATTGCAACCGCGTCTCAGGGCTCGCGTTTGCCATATGTGCTTCGGTCTCCGCGTCGATCTGGCCGGACGCGCTGGACCAGATGGCGTGGAAAAGCCGGTAGAGCGCCACGCGCGGCGAGACGTCGGTAGCCAAGGTGTGGTCGCCTGCCAGAAGCGCCGAAAGCGAGGCGCGCACATAGGCATCGCCGCTCGACTGACCGCCGGTCAGGGCGCGGGCATAACGGCGCAGATAAGGAAGATGCGGCGCGAGGGCCTGTGTCATGCTCATGGAAGAGCCGCTCCTTCGAATGGTTAGCTTTATGGTGCGCTAACGTGAGGCCGAAAGGAAAGTTCCCGAAAATGCCGGAACCCAACCGCTATGAGCACGTTGAGCCAAGACAGTATGGGGCGCAAACGGCGGTCTTGGCCAAATGGTCCTTTCGCTGCAACGGAATCACGCGATGCAAAGTGCAAACGCCATGGTGACTGAAGAAGACAACCCGGAGCGGGAAAAAGCCCGGGCGATCAGGGCGCGTCAGCGCGCGATCGGGCGCGAGTTGCGCCGTATGTTCGATGAAGTGGCACAAGAGCCCGTGCCCCAGGATTTCCTGGAGCTTCTGAATAAAATCGACGAAGCGGGCCAAGCGGGGAAGAAGGCGTCATGAACGCCAGGCCCGAAATGAGCTCCAGCTCCTCACGCGACGAGATCCCCGACGATTTCAAGACGGAGCTTCTCGACCTGATCCCATTCCTGCGTGCGTTCGCGCGCTCACTGTGCGGCAATCAGGAAATGGCGGACGATCTCGCACAGGAGACGCTCGTCAAGGCGTGGCAATCGCGCGAGACCTTCGTTGCGGGCACCAATCTCAAAGCGTGGCTCTTCACGATCCTGCGCAATCAATTCTATTCGGATCGCAGGCGTGCCTGGCGCCGTGCGCCGTGGGACCAGGAATCTGCCGAGCGTATTCCCGGCACGCATGACGATCAGAATTGGGCGGCGGAATTGTCCGACACGGCGCGCGCCTTGCGCACGCTTTCGGATGAGCAACGCGAAGCGCTCATTCTCGTGGGTGCCGGCGGGTTCTCTTATGAAGATGCCGCTGCGATCTGTCATTGCGCCGTGGGCACCGTGAAAAGCCGCGTTGCGCGGGCACGCCGTGCGCTTATCGCGATCCTCGACGGCGACGAGAAGCTTCCGTCCGACCAACGCTCCGCGAGCGATGCAGCGAAAGAGATCATGTCCGAGCTCGACCGTCTTGTGCCCGACCGCACGATGCTTCGCAGCCATGACGGCGATAACGACAGCGACGACGAAGAAGAAACCTGACGGCGGACGGTTCGTCCTTCACGGCCCCGGCAAATTTCCGCATAAAGCGCGTGCGCCCCGATTACATGCGCCCGAGGCCAAAGGATATTTGCCAATGAAAGCCGCCATCGTTCAGGCCGCCGGACAAACGCCCATCTATGGAGACTTCGCGGAGCCTGTGGCATCCGCGGGTGACAACCGCATCACAGTGACGGCGGCGGCGATCAGCCATCTCGTCAAGGGCCGCGCTTCGGGCACGCATTACAGCGCATCCGGAAAATTTCCGTTCGTCGTCGGCATCGATGGCGTGGGACGGCTCGATGACGGACGCAGGGTCTATTTCGTCTTGCCGAAAGCGCCTTACGGCAGCATGGCGGAAAGAGCGGTCGTGCCGCCTGCGCAATGCGTTCCCGTGCCCGACGATCTCGACGATGTAACGGCTGCGGCCATTGCCAATCCCGGGATGTCGTCCTGGGCCGCGTTCACGGAACGCGCGAAGTTGAAGGCGGGTGAAACCGTGCTTATCAACGGTGCGACGGGAACATCCGGCCGTCTCGCCGTGCAGATCGCAAAACATTTCGGCGCGAAGAAGATCATCGCGACGGGCCGCAACACCGACGCGTTGCGCGAAGTGGCGGCACTGGGCGCCGATGTGACGATCCCGCTTGTCGAAGACGAGAAGGCGTTGGAGGAAAGCTTCAAGAAACAATTTGCCGAAGGCATCGACGTCGTCATCGATTATCTATGGGGAATAAGCGCGCAGACTCTTCTCATCGCGGGCGCAAAGACAGGCGCAGAGGCCGTGCCCATCCGTTTCGTGCAGGTCGGATCCATGAGCGGATCGGACATCGCATTGCCCGGTGCCGCATTGCGCGCATCGGCCATCGAACTGATGGGAAGCGGCATCGGCAGCGTCTCGCTTGACCGTCTCGTAAGCGCGATCGGCGCTTTGCTGAAAGCGGCGGGGCCCGGCGACTTCAAAGTTGCGGCGAAATCCGTTCCGCTTTCCGATGTCGAGCGGGCATGGCTCGCCGATGACAGCACGCATCGCACCGTCTTCACGATGAATGCGTGAAACAAAAAAGCCGGCTCTTTCGAGCCGGCTTTCTGTTTGAACGGAAGGCTGCTAGCGCCTTCCGACCCACCATGAATCTTACGGCGTGGACGAGCCGGAAGCCGGCGGCGTCGAACCGGATGCGGGTGGCGCGGAGCTATCCGAACCGGAGGCCGGAGCCGCGCTCGAACCCGTATCGGTCGAAGCGGGAGCCTCGGCGGCCTTGTGATGGTGATGGTGCTTTTTCGGGGCAGGTGTCGAAGATGCATCGCTCGGCGCGCTGCCGTTCGCGGAGCTGTCGGCAGCGGCAGGCGGCGCACCGGTGGAAGGCGTCGAGCCCGGATTGGCGAGCTGCTGCGCGTTCAGATCCTGCGTCGTCTTCATCTCGCTGGCGGATTCGCCGCTCATGGATTTGTGATGATGATGCTTCGGCGCGGGTGCAGCGCTCGAGTCCATCGCACCCGACGTGCCCGACGAACTGTCCGACGGAGCGGCCGGAGCAGATGCATCCGGTGCCGCCGTGCTGCCGGAAGCAGAAGGCGCCGCTGCGGGCGCACTGCCCGAATCTTGCGCGCTGGCGGAAATGGCAAAGGCCCCAAGCGCGAGTGCGGCTGTGCTCGCGAGAGCCAACGTCTTGAATTTCATGGGCTATCTCTCCTGATCCTGATCGAGGTGTGCGCGGAAAAGCGGACGCGGCATAGGTCGCGACCATTCACCAACGCTTATGGGGTTCCGAAGTTCCCAAAGACTGATCCGAATTGCAACAGCATCGCGCTGCGGGCATAACGCGCACGCGCATTCTTCCACGGAAAAATTTCATGTCCGATGCATTCGATGTTGTCGTCATTGGCGGCGGTCCGGGCGGTTACAACGCCGCAATCCGCGCGGGCCAATTGGGTTTGAAATCGGCATGCGTCGATGCACGCGGCACGTTCGGCGGCACATGTCTGAACATCGGCTGCATTCCGTCGAAGGCATTGTTGCACGCAAGCGAATTGTTCGACGAAGCGAAAGTGGGATTCGCAAAGCTCGGCATCAAGGCCGATGTGTCGCTCGATCTGCCCGCGATGATGGCACACAAGACGAAAGTCGTCGGCGAACTCACGCGCGGCGTCGAATTCCTGCTCAAGAAAAACAAATCCGAAGCGATTGTGGGGCAGGCGGTGATTGCGGCGCCCGGTCGCGTGGATGTGAAAAGCAAGGATGGTCAAACGCGCACGCTTGAGACAAAACACATAATCATCGCGACGGGCTCCGATGTTGCGCCGTTGCCCGGTGTGACGATTGACGAGCGAAGTATTGTTTCATCGACGGGCGCGCTCGCGCTCACCTCGGTGCCGAAACGTTTGCTTGTCGTGGGGGGCGGTTATATCGGGCTTGAATTGGGTTCGGTGTGGCGCAGGCTCGGCAGCGATGTGACGGTCGTGGAATTTCTCGATCGCATCACGCCGGGCCTCGACGGCGAAGTGGGCAAGCAATTCCAGCGCATCCTGCAGAAACAGGGCATGAAGTTTCAGCTTTCGACGAAAGTCGTAGGCGTCGAGAAAACGGGCGATAGCTTGCGTGTGACGGTCGAGCCCGCCGCGGGCGGTGCGCAAAGCACGATCGACACCGATGTGATGCTCGTCTCCATCGGGCGTCGTCCGTATACGGATGGTCTCGGCCTCGACACGATCGGCGTGAAGCTCGATGCGCGCGGGCGCGTCGTCACCGATGCGCATTTCAAGACGAATGTCGCGGGTGTGTGGGCCATCGGTGATTGCCGCGAAGGCGCAATGCTTGCGCATAAGGCCGAAGACGAGGCCGTCGCGGTTGCGGAAAACATCGCAGGCCGCGCAGGCCATGTAAATTACGATGCGATTCCCGCCGTCGTTTACACCGCGCCCGAAGTCGCAAGCGTCGGCAAGACGGAAGAGGAATTGAAGGCCGCGGGCATCGCCTACAAGATCGGCAAATTCCCGTTCACCGCGAATGCGCGCGCCAAGACGATTGCCGCGACCGAAGGTTTCGCGAAGGTTCTCGCCGATGCGAAGACAGACCGCGTATTGGGCGTTCACATATTGGGCGCGGAAGCGGGCAATCTTATTGCCGAAGCCGTGCTCGCGATCGAATTCGGCGCTTCGAGCGAAGACATTGCGCGCACAAGCCATGCCCATCCCACACTGAGCGAAGCCGTGCGTCAGGCCGCAATGGCTGTCGAAGGCTGGACGATGCAGATGTGAGTTACGCCGCTGACGTTCTCACATGCTCGGGCCGGAAGCCCATGCCGATGAGGCGCGCGGGGATGCGCTGAAGAAACGGCCAGCGCTGCATGAGTTTCACGATACCCGGCACGCGGGGCTTCACTTCGTCCTTCAGCACGGGATCGATGACATTGTTCTGGACGGCGACCTGAAACGCCTGCGTCGCCCAGGTTGGGAAATGCCTGCGCTGCTGTATGCTTTTGAGATCGTCGAACGAGACCGTGTGCGCGCGCAATTTCTCCGCCAATAGATTCGCCGTCGCCACCGCATCCTGAATCGCGAGATTGATGCCGATGCCGCCGATGGGCGACATCGCATGTGCCGCATCACCGATGAACAGCAAACCCGGCTTTGCCCATTCCTCAAGCCTGTCCACCGTGACTGTGAGAAGGCTCACATCGTCCCAGCTTTTGATCTCATTCGCATTAGCGCGCTTGGCCATATGCGCGACGTCGCGGCGGAACGCGTCGAGCCCGGCACGCTGCACATCTTCGAAGCCGTCTTTGGCAATAAGATAGGCGCATTGCCAGTAATCGCCGCGATAGAGCATGACGAGTACGCGCCCGCCTTCGATGCGGCCGAGTACGGCATTGCTGTCGCGTTCATGCCAATCGAGCTTGAACCACAACACATCCATCGGCGCGCCGAGATTCTTCACCTTCAATCCCGCATCGTCGCGCAAATGCGAATGGCGGCCTTCGGCGCAGACGACGAGATCGGCCTTGATCGCGCGCGTTTCGCCTGTGCCTTCGATTTCGACGCCCACGATCTTCTCGCCGTCGCGCAGCAACGCCGTCGCTTTCGTTTCCATCATGAGATGGAAATGCGGCAGCGCACGCGCCTTCTGCGAAAGGAAATCGAGAAACTCATGCTGCGGCATGAACGCGATATATTTGCAGCGCACGGGCAGATGCGTGAAATCGGCCATGCGCACACGCGTATCGCCGATCTCGCCTTCGGCATAGGGGATTTCCTGGTGCGGGCGCTTGAGGAAGTCCTCGAGCAATCCCAATTCCGCCATCACCTCCATCGTCGAGGGGTGGATCGTGTCGCCGCGAAAATCGCGCAGGAAGTCTTTGTGCTTTTCGAGAACGATGGCGTCCACGCCCGCCCGCGCCAGCAGATAACCCGTCATCATGCCGGCAGGTCCGCCTCCGGCTATGACACAGGTCGTGGCGATTTCATTCATTCTCGATGCGTCGCTCGAACCATTTGTATCGCCGGGCTGCATAGGCAAGCACGGCCACCACCACAACGGCGCTGGCGCCGATGAGTATCTTGATAAGCTTGTCGCCGCCGGACAGTTCCGCCGCTTTCACACCGAGTATGCCGGGCACAAGCATCGCGGGCGCCCAGATGAGTGCGGACGCAATATTGGCAGTCCAGAATTGCAGGCCCGGCAGCCGCGTGATGCCCGCGACAAGTGGGATCACTGCGCGCATGGGCCCGAAGAAGCGGCCCACGAATACGCTCGCAGCTCCGAAGCGCAGGAAGAATTTGCGCCCGCGCTCGATAAGTTCCGGATTGCGGCTCAACGGCCATGTGTTCGTGATGACGCGGCCATAGCGCCGCCCGAGCCACCACGAAATCGCATCGCCTACAACCGCGCCTAAAATTGCACCCGCGACAAGCGGCATGAACGGCACCGTCCCGTCCGGCACAAGGAAGCCTGCCGCGATCATGATCGTCGTGCCGGGGAATAGGAAACTCACGAAAACGAAGGATTCGCCGAACGAGGTGATGAAGATGATCGGGAACGTCCATTCCGAATGCGCGCCGATGAACGCAACGACGCTCTGGATGAGATCCGACATCAAGGCCTCGAAATTGGATCGCGGCCGACAGGCGCGCCCCCGCCTTTAGACCCCACACGAATCCGCGCCGTTCTATGGGGCGAACATTACCAAAAGGCAAGCAAACGGGCGAAAGGCCTTTCGGAACGCCCCTTTGACGTTCGCCAGAGACACCCTATATTCGGAATCGCAACAATTACGGAAGGAGGTGATCCAGTGTCTCATTGTCATTACCTGCGGCAGCGGAGTGCCGTGACCTGGATTCTCGTTTCTACGGGGGACAGGTTTCGCGCCTGACGCGACGCCTATGCGGCGTATAGCTGCCGCAGTCTGACAATGGAGGGGCCGGTGCCTTCGGGCACGGCCCCTCTTTTGTTTTTGGGCTAAAGAGCTGCGAAACGGACGAAGCCTCCGGAAACGGCTTTGGCTAGATGGCCGCGATAATCCGTGTAAGCGCTCATTTGCGGCGCGATCCTTCCGAAACTCGCTTTTTGCTTTTTGAGCGGTATCAAAGCAAGCGGCGCACTCACCGGCAGCAATTGTGAACCGGAGCCTGCCTGAAGCGTCGTCAACAGACCGTACATTTCGCCGCCGATCTGCGGCCGTCCGAGAATCGCAACGCGGAATTGTCCATCATCATTGGTGTGCAGATAGATGTGTCCGGATTTGTTGGGCACCGAGACGACGCCTTTCTGCGAGAACGGCGCATCGAGACGCTCGGATTCCCGAAAGACGAGCGAACCTGCCGCGCTGTCCCATGCGATTGCGATGCGATAGGCGTAGATCGTATCCTTGATCTCGAAGGAGGGCCTCAGTGTCAGATATTCGCCTTCAAGCCACTTCACCGCTGCGGAGGAATAAGCGCCGAGTTCGACGGGCGCTGCGGTCTGTTCGTTTTCTTCGTTTGCCGATTTCGGGCGAAGCGAAACTCCCAGCGCTTCTTCAAGACGCACAATTGTGGAGAGTGTAAATGGGCGGCTGCCGTTCAACGCTTTTTCAAGCGTCGAGATACTGATCTTTGCATTATCGGCAAGCCGTTGCCGCGAGATGCGTCGCCGCGCCAATTCCTCACGGATTTTCACCGCCAGAACCCGGCTTTGGTCCTCCGATAGCGCGTCGGGCTGATCCATGTTGCGTCCGTACAAATCCGCACAAATCCATACATAGGCCGCAGGAAAAGGCGAGAGCAAACGCTCCAAGCCCGTGCGCGTGATGAAAGTGGCGAATCATGACGCTGCCAAACCCGCATGGCGCAGATCATCGTCCTTGCATGCTTTTGAGGAGATGAAGCTATGAGCCGCGCCGCAAACCGTTCGAAAATTCTCGCCGCCACGTTGATCGCGTTGTTGAACCAATCCGCCGAGGCCAAAGACTGGCCGCGTCTGACGGGCGATATGAACAATGACGCATGCAAAGAGGCCTATCTGCTGGCGACGGATTTTTTCTATTCGCGTACGATGTCGCCTTACGCGCCGATCAAGCTGTCCGATGGTGTAAAGAGTAAGTTAAGCCTTTACACGACCGAGACCGACATATCAGGCGGCGGTGGTTTGACAAACGACCCCGTCGTGTTTGCAAAGATAAAGGGCGATGACAACGCCCCAAATCTTTATGGCGTGAACCCGGAGGTTTTTTATTGGCAGGTGGAATCGCAATCCAGCAAACGGCTCGCAGTTACGGAAAGGTCTTTTGGCGATCACGGCGATCTCTATTCGGTCTATGTGCTTGATGAAGCCGTAACCTCGGAAAATTTTCTGAAAGGCGTTGATACGGGGGCGCCTGATAAGGTTTTCAAACCACTGCTAGCTGAAGAATTGAACCCCGCTCAAATGCTCTCGGACACGCAGGGAAAAACGTGGATGATAGACAAGGGCGTTGAAACCCTGCCGAGTTGGTCGGTTTACACAAGCGGCGAGGATGGTTGGAAAGTCCGTTGTACGATCAGCTTTATGCCGGACGCGAAACGGGATGTGCCCATGATGCCCAACGCCGTGCGGAAATTTGTATCTCTGCTCGACGAAGCATTGGGGCCTGACTTGCCGAATGAGACGCTTCACCCCAATGGCGCCGTTCGCAGCGATGTCGAACTCGCTTGGGCCAATGCCGCGTTGCGTCCATGGGCGTTCGATGAGATGCCTTATAACACTCGTGATACGGTCGATGCGGGGTTGCGGCATTGGGCGCGCGGTTCGCACAAATACGCGGCGCTCTATCGTTCGATACAACAGCAATATCCGAAAGCGGAGCGCGCGCTTGTCGGCTATTACCGGACGACTTTCAATCTGTCGCCGG
>DATHQA010000033.1:0-9529 GCA_035483375.1 Rhizomicrobium sp.
GCCTGCGCCCCACGCGCCAGCGCGTGCTGCTCGCAGGCCTGTTGTTCCGTGGGCACGACCGGCATCTGACCGCCGAGACGCTGCATGACGAAGCCGCGCGCGCAGGCGTGAAGGTTTCGCTCGCCACCGTCTACAACACGCTCAACCAGTTCACCGATGCGGGCCTGTTGCGGCAGGTTGCGGTGGATGTGGGCCGTTCCTGGTTCGACACGAATGTGGAAGAGCACCAACATTTCTACATCGAGGACGATGCGACGCTCATTGATATTCCGGGCGCGGATATCGAAGTCGCCGGAGTTCCGTCCGCGCCGAAAGGTATGAAGGTTTCGAGCGTCGATGTCGTCGTGAGACTGAGGCGCGTCTGATATACTTTAGAATAATTCTAAACTATTGACTCGCATCCCCGTACGTATCAATATCGTTATCGGCAGCAGAAAAGGAGACAAACCATGGCGCTGAAAGACAGCAAGACCCTCGATAACCTCAAAGCCGCATTCGCGGGCGAGAGCCAGGCGAACCGCCGCTATCTCTATTTCGCACAGAAGGCCGATGTCGAAGGTTACAATGACGTCGCGGCCGTGTTCCGCTCGACAGCGGAAGGCGAGACAGGTCATGCCCATGGCCATCTCGAATATATGGAAGAGGTCGGTGATCCCGCGACGGGCGAGCCCATCGGCACGACCGACAAGAACCTCAAAGCTTCCATCGCCGGCGAGACGCACGAATACACCGATATGTATCCGGGCATGGCGCGCACGGCCCGCGAAGAAGGCTTCGACGAAATCGCCGACTGGTTCGAGACACTGGCCAAGGCTGAGAAGAGCCATGCCGGGCGGTTCCAGAAAGCATTGGACTCATTAGGAGCTTGAGGACGCGAATGGCGAGTAGCGAATAGCGAAATGCTGTTCTTCACCTCGCCACTCCCTACTCGCCACTCGCATGACAAAAGAAGGCAGCCTTGATGCGCCCACGCGCGAACCCATCGCGTGGCGAACGGAGGAGTTTTACGACTCCGAAAAGCTCGACGCCGAGATGCGTCGTGTGTTCGACATCTGTCACGGCTGCCGCCGCTGTTTCAATCTGTGCGATTCCTTCCCGCGCCTGTTCGACCTCATCGACAACGGACCGACAGGCGAATTGGATGGCGTGAAGTCGGAATCGTTTCCCGCCGTCGTCGAAGCCTGCACGCTGTGCGACATGTGCTTCATGACGAAATGCCCTTATGTGCCGCCGCATCCATTCAATGTCGATTTTCCACACCTCATGTTGCGCCATCGTGCGGCGGAAGCGCGGGCGGGGCATAAGGATTTCACGCAAGGCCAGTTGGCCGAGATGGATCGCAACGGGCGGCTTGCGGCTTTCGTTTCGCCCATCGTGAATTGGGCGTCGGATCGCGACAACAAACTCACGCGCGGCCTTATGCAATCGGTTGCCCATATCGATGCCGATGCGACGCTGCCGAAATTTCACACGCGCACGTTCATGGCAGCGGATCGCGGCGACCCGATCAACCCGAATGCGAAAGCGCCCGCTTTCGGCAAGCGCAAGGCCGCGCTGTTTGCCACCTGCTTCGTCAATTATAATAAGCCGTCGACAGGCATGGCGGCGCGCGATGTACTCAACCATATCGGTGTCGAAACGCGCGCGGCCTATCCCGGCTGTTGCGGCATGCCGTTCCTTGAGCAGGCAGATCTCGCCCGTGTCGCCGAACAGGCCACAAAAGTGTCGAAGGAATTGTGCAAGCTTATCGACGAGGGCTACGACATCGTGACGCTGACGGCATCCTGCGGCCTCATGCTGAAATTCGAATGGCCGCTTATCGTGCCCGACAATGCGGATGTGAAGCGGTTGTCCGAAAACACATTCGACATCGATGAATATGTGGTCGATGTCGCGAAGAAGAACGGCCTGCCGCAAGGCCTCTCGCCGCTGCCGGAGGGCGTGACCGTGCATCTTGCCTGTCACGCGCGCGCGCAGAACATGGGCCCGAAAGCAGCCGAAATGCTGCGCCTTATTCCCGACACACCCATCGATGTGATCGAGCGTTGTTCCGGCCATGGCGGCACGTTCGGCGTCGTGAAGCCGACGCATGACGTCGCCGTGAAGGTCGGCCGTCCCGTATTTCGCGCGGCGGAGAAACAGGCGCGCGGCCATATTGTTTCGGATTGTCCGCTTGCGGCGCAGCACATCGTTGCCAATGCGGATGTGCTTGCCGCAAAAGACGGAAAATCGATTGCGAAAGCACCGGAACATCCCATCGAAATCATCGCGCGCGCATTTGGCCTAATGGAGCATCTTTCATGAGTAAAGCCGAACGCCGCATAACCGCAGCCGATATTCTTCCTGCCGCCGATTACGTGATGCGGCGGAATGAATTGCGCACCGCTTCCATCGCACGCAAAAAGAATCGCCGCATCGAAGTCGGCCCCTTCTCGACATTCTATTTCGAGAATTACGAATCGATGTGGCTGCAGGTCCAGGAAATGCTGCGCATCGAAAAGGGCGGTGCGGATCAGATCGAAGGCGAATTGGCGACTTACAACCCGCTCATCCCGCAAGGCCACGAACTCATCGCGACTCTCATGTTGGAGATCGAAGATCCACGGCGCCGCGAGACGATGCTTTATAAGCTGGCGGGCGTCGAAGAAACCGTTTCGTTCGACCTCGACGGCGAAACGATCAAGGCCACACCTACTGAATATGACGACCGCACGACGCCTGACGGGAAAACCTCCTCCGTCCATTGGGTGCGGTTTGTATTCACGCCTTCGCAGATTGCGAAATTCAAAAGCGGCGAAGGCCGCGCCGCGATCGCGATCAATCATCCGGCTTATGGACACATCGCGATCATTCCGCCGAATGTGCGCGAGGAATTGGCGACGGATTTCGTTTAACTCAGGCTCATTCCCGTCGCTACTTCAAGCGCCTTGATCGCCTGCGGTCCGCTTTCGACCTTGATCGTATGCATGCCCATCGTCCGCGCGGGCTTCAGATTCATGCTGAGATCGTCGAGATAGACGCACGTGTCCGGCGCAACCCCTAGCGCGTCGCACATCATCTCATAGATGCGCGGATCGGGTTTGCGCAAACCGATTTTTGCCGATTCGATGACGTGATCGAACAGTTCCATGATCTCGCGTGCATAAAGCGCACGGCCCGCAGCCGTCGCACCGATCGCATTCGCAGGCATGTTGTTCGTGATGCAGCCCGTCTTGAATTTCGCCTTGACGCGGCGCAGCGCCTCGATCATCTCGGGCCGGAAATCACCCGCAAGCAATGGCAACAGGTCGCGGCCGGGAATGACATGGCCATGCGAGGCGGCTTCCGCCGCGAATGCCCTGTCGAATGTTTCGATGTCGATCTCTGCCCGCTCGAACAGCGCCCAAGCATTGCCATGCGGATTGGCGCCGTTGATCTTACGGATGATGTTTTCGGGCAGATCGCGCTCGCGTTCGTAACGTGCAAACGCCTCGAAGGGCGAGGACGTGAACACGCCGCCGAAATCGAAAATCACCGCCGCGATCATGCATACCTCCGCCTACGACAGAACAAGCAGCCGGATGCTGGGGCGTCAAGCGATTTTATTTCGCGTTTGCATTGTGCCATCCTTCGGAAAACGAGGTGTCCATGACATCGACCTACGCCACCGCACGCGGAATGCTGGCCGATCTGGCGGCAGAACGCGTTTCTGCCCGCGAGCTTCTGAATGCGCATCTTGCACGCAACGACGCGCTGCACGGCAAGCTGAATGCAATTGTCGAAACGGATATTCCCCGCGCGATGAAGGATGCGTCCGCAATCGACGATGCACGCGCACGCGGCGAAAGGCTCGGTGCACTCGCGGGCCTGCCCATGACGATCAAGGATGGCTTCGATGTCGAGAACATGCCCGCGACATCGGGCAATCCGGTGCTTGCAAAACGGCCCAAAGATTGCGCGGACGCAACGATGGTGGCCCGCGCGCGCAAAGCGGGGGCCGTGATCTGGGGCAAAAGCAATGTGTCGTTCATGCTGGGCGACATCCAGAGCTACAACGAAATCTACGGCACGACGAACAATCCTTACGATGTTTCGCGCGTGCCGGGTGGATCGTCGGGCGGGGCTGCGACGGCGCTGGCCGCGGGCATTACGCCGCTTGAGATCGGCTCCGACATCGGCGGCTCGCTGAGGCATCCGGCGAATTTCTGCGGCGTTGTTTCGTTGAAACCGACGCTTGGCGCGTTGCCGCAACGCGGGCTCGTGCCGCCGCTGCCCGGCGAATATTGGGAAGATAACATCGGCGTCGTAGGCCCCATGGCGCGCGATATCGAGGATTTGCGTTTGCTGTGGAGCTTGCTGCGTGAGGCGCCCTCGCCTGCACGGAAAGATATCAAAGGCGCACGCATCGCGATTTGGGATTCCGAGATGGGATTTCCGCTGGCGCGCGAGGTGCACGAGGCCGTCACGCGCGCGGGCGAAGCGCTCGCCGCGCAAGGCGCGCATGTGGAACATGCAAAGCCTGATATCGATGGTTTCGATATGTTCATGCCCTATCTGACCACCCTGTCCGCGACTGTCGCCGTTTCGTTGCCGGACAATCTCATCGAAAGCTTCGAGGCCGCGCGCGAGGCGGACAAGAAGATTCTTATTGAAGGCCGCGCGGACTTCGCGGGCGCAAACCAGCGCCTGCGCATGACGGCAAGCTTCCGCGAAATCGCCAAGGCGGCGATGAAGCAACAGGCGCTGAAAGACCGTCTCGCCAGTTTTTTCGATGCGGGCTGGGACGCAATCCTCATGCCCATTGCGCCCGTTACCGCTTTCCCGCACATGCATGAAGGCACGTTCAACGATCGCATGCTGGATGTGGACGGTGTGCCCGCGCCTTATTTGAGCCTGCTCATGTGGATTACGCTTGCGACCTTTCTGCATGCACCGTCTGTGGCCGTGCAGGCCGGACGCAATGCGCGCGGCATGCCGGTTGGTGTGCAGCTTGTCGGGCGTTGGCATGGCGAGGACCACTTGCTGGATCTCGCTGCGAGCCTTGAGGAGAAATTCGGATTTTCGCCGCCTGCGGTATGAGGCGCGACAGAAATAGAAATCGCAACAATGAGGAAATGTCATGACCATCAAAATGCGCAATGGAATTTTTCTTGCTCCCTTTCATCCCGTCAACGAAGACCCGACGCTATGCATCCAGCGCGATCTCGAACTCATCGAACATCTGGATCGGCTTGGTTACGAGGAGGCGTGGATCGGCGAGCATCATTCGGGCGGCTATGAAATCATCGCAAGCCCGGAATTGTTCATCGCGGCGGCGGCGGAACGTACCAAACGCATCAAGCTCGGCACCGGTGTTGTTTCGCTGCCCTATCATCATCCGCTCATGACGGCGAACCGTATCCTGCAACTCGACCATCAGACGAAGGGCCGCGTGATGTTCGGCGTGGGACCAGGATTGCTGCCCTCCGACGCATTCCAGCTCGGCATCGATCCCAGCACGCAACGCGACCGCATGGCGGAAGCGGTTGAGGTGATCTTGCGCCTGTTCGCAGGCGAGCGCGTGACGAAGAAATCGGATTGGTTCACGCTTGTGGATGCGACATGCCAGTTGAGGCCTTTCACATGGCCGCATCCGGAGATTTGCGTGGCGTCGAGTGTGACGCCATCGGGCGGCAAGCTCGCGGGCCGTCATGGCTTCGGCATGCTGTGCGTTGCGGCGACACAAATGGGCGGCTACGACTCGCTGAGTATCAATTGGAAGGTCGCAAACGATACGGCTGCCGAGCACGGACGCAAGATGGATCCCGAACGGTTGCGCCTTGTCGGTCCCGTACATATCGCGGAGACGAAGGAACAGGCATTCAAGAATATCGAACACGGTTTCCTGCAATGGGCAACGTATTTTGCCAGCATCAATCCCGCGGGCGCGGAGGCGCAACGCCAGCAGCAAGGCAACCCGCTCGAGAATGCGATCCGCGACGGCGTGATCGTAGTGGGCACGCCGGACGACGCGATTGCGCAAATCCGCCGCTTGCAAGCGAAGCAAGGTGAATTCGGCTGCTTCCTACAATTGGCGCATAATTGGGCGACTTTCGATGCGACGAAGAAATCCTACGATCTATGGCAGCGCTATGTGACGCCCGTCATCAATGGCGCGAACACGGCGCGCGAGGAGGCCTATAATTGGGCGACGGACAAGGACAATTCCACACGCTTCATCGGCGCCGCGATGGGCGCCGCCATGCAAACGATCCAGAAGCATCACGAAGAAGAAGCGCGCAAGACGGGGAATAAAGCGGCGGAGTAATTCTACAACTTTACTTTTCCGCTAACGATGTCCGCATGGCGCGCCGCGTCGAGCGGCACATAGGTGTTGACCGCTGGGTCCAGCACGTAAAGCGGATCGGCGATGGCAGAAGGATCGAAACCTTCCTTCACCAATTCGACTTTGCGCATCTTGAACGTGCCCGTGATTTCCATTTCGGGCAGCAGCCGCAGGAACACGGGCCGCGCGTAGACAGGCAGGTTCGCAGCCAACGTCTTGCCGAGATTGGGAAGATCGAATTCCGGCCCCGTCACGAGCGCGGCCATGCCTGCGCGCCCATCCATGCCCGGTACGGAAACGCCATAGACATTGGCCTCCTTGACGCCGGGCACAACGCCGAGCGCCTCGGAGACCTCGCTCGTGGCGACGTTCTCGCCCTTCCAGCGGAACGTATCGCCGATACGGTCCACGAAATAGAAATAGCCGAGTTCGTCGCGGCGCAGCAGATCGCCCGTGCGGAACCACACATCGCCTTTCGTGAACACATCGCGCAGGATTTTCTTTTCCGTATCGGCTGCGCGTGTGTAGCCGTCATAAGCCTGACGCGGATCCTCGCTGATCTCGCCGATGGCCTCGCCCGCTTCGCCAGGCGGACATTCGATGCAGAAGCCGTCGGGTCCACGCATGGGCATCTCGCGTTCGATATCGAAACGCACGACGCGCGTAGGGATGAGGCGGCGCAGATAGGGCGGCACGCGTCCCACCGCGCCCGGATGCCCATCATAGTTCAGCATCGAAACATTGCCTTCGGTCGCGCCGTAGAATTCCAAGATTTTTGGAATCGCAAAACGCTCCTGAAACGCGGGCCAGATTTCCGGGCGCAAGCCGTTGCCCGTGATCGCGCGCAGCATATGCTTGCGCTCATTCGGATCGGGCGGCGCGTTCAACAGATAGCGGCACAATTCGCCGATATATTGGAAGAAGGTGGGCTTGTAGCGGACGCAATCGTCCCAAAACTCGCGCGTGGAGAATTTGCGCTTCAGGACGACCGAGCCGCCCGTCGTGAATGCAGGCCCCAAGGCACACACGCCACCCGCCGTATGATAAAGCGGCAGCACATTGTACATGCGATCATTCTCATGTGCATTCAGACCGCCTGCAAAGCCGTACATCATGAACATCATGCGCATATGCGTGATGTTGGCGGCCTTGGGCAGACCCGTTGTGCCGGAGGTGAAGATATAAAACGCCTTGTCCCGGCAGAGGAGGCCCTGGCGGATCGCGGAATCGACCGGCGCGGACGAAACCTCGCGCAGCGCGGCATCGAGATCTTCCGTGCCCGGCGTTACCACGCCTGTGGCCCACACAATCGGCTTCTGCTCGATAAGCGGCAGCGTTTCGGCATAAGCGTCCGCCAATTCCGCGCCGAGCACAAGATGGCGCGCACCCGAAATCGCGATCGAATGGGCAAGCGGCCCCATGCGCTGATTGGTGTTGATGAGGGCCACAATACCGCCCAGCTTTACGATGCCGAGCCATGCCATGAGAAATTCGGGCCGGTTCTCCATGAGGAGCGCCACGGCATCGCCGCGTTTGACGCCCTGCCCTTCGGCCCAGCGCGCATAGCGGTTTGCGCCTTCGTTGAGGTCGCGATAGGTGATGATACGGTCCAGATGAAGCACGGCAATATTATCGGGCTTTTCGCGGCCCCAACGTTCGACGAGATCGGTAACGGTGATGGGCGAATCTGCTTTCACATGGCGCATGCGGAAAAGCGTGCGGCCGATGCTCGAAATAAAAGCGGACTCGCGCGCGAGGGGCGCGAACAATCCCATGGGCGAGTTGCTCCCTCTCGCGTTATTTTGAGGCGAGCTTTGGGGGCGGGGCGCGCTCCCGTCAAGGTGACATGATGGCAGGCAGAATCCTCGACTTTTCCGGACTGAAATGCCCGATGCCCGCGCTGATGGCGCGGCGCGCATTGGCGGCGGCCGAGCCCGGCACGGAAATCGAAATCCTCACCGACGATCCCATGGCGCCCATCGACGTGCCGCATATGTGCCGGCAGGAGGGCTATGAGGTTGTGGCGTCATCGCGCGAGGGCGAGCGCGCCCGCTTGGTGTTGAGGAAGCCTTGACCGCGCAGGCGGCGCCCGCATTCTATTGAACCATGAGCGACAGCAATCCCGATCTGAAGCCCATTCTGGAGATGTTCGCGATCCAGCTGCGCCATCCCAATGTGACGAGCACGCTGAAAGATTGGCGCAATACGCTGGCGCGCGGCATGCTGCATTTCGGGCGGAAGGAACCGCTCGACAGCGATCTCGATTTCAACCTACTGATATATACGGAGTTGAATCCTAACCCAGCCAAAAGCGGGCGGCGCATCACGCTTGAGCCTATGCTTGATTTCATCGGTGTAATATCGAGCAAATCGCTTTCGCATCGCGAATTTCAATACCTGAAGGACGAAACGATCATCATGCGCGCGCGCGGGCGATGGGATTATGCACGCAATGACGGGCCATACGATCTTTCGATCTCGAACGATGTGATGGTGCGTATGCCGGAAAATTCCGACATCAAATCGAAGGCCGCATCCGAGAAATTGCTGAAGGAAGTGGGCAAGCTTTGTTTTTCGTGGCTTATCGTCAACAAGATGACGGGCGGGCATGCCTGATCGTCAATCGGCAGGATAACCCAATCGCTCCAGCGACGGTTTGAGAATCGACACCGCTTCGTCCAGATGCCGCCGGTAATGGCGGTAGCGATGGACGGAACTGTCGTAAAGCTTCTCCGTCACTTGCGCATAGCTCGCGGTGCGCGCGTAACGCTGATTATCGTGAAATGCAAGGCAGCGTGGATCGAAGTCGGCGCCCAAGAAATCGAGCATGCGGCGCACGTGCGGCTCCTGATCTTCGACGAGATCCTCATAGCGGATTTCGAGATAGTTGAGATCGAGCTGTTGTTTGTAGTGCTCGACGAGATCGTCGATGAGCACGTAATGCGAAGCGGAGGTCTTCAAATCAAACGCCTGATTGAAGCCATGCGTCAGGAAATTCGAGAAATTGGAAATGAGAATATCAAGCGGATGGCGGCGCACATGGATGATCGGCGCGTGCGGGAAAATGAGGTGTATCAAGCCCAAATGCGTCTCGTTGAGCGGCATCTTGTCGGTGAAGAATTCCGCGCCTTTCTCCCAAATGCCCAATTGTTCGGCGCGCTGCAGGTAATAATCGCGGAATTGATCGGGCACGAGCTGATTGTCGCCCATCCAAAGATCGGCAAG
>DATHQA010000034.1:0-2247 GCA_035483375.1 Rhizomicrobium sp.
ATGCAGGTCGCGGAAAAACTGGGCGTGGAATATCGGGAAGGCTTCTTCAAGAATCGCTATGTAGGCCGGACCTTCATCATGCCGGGGCAGGCTGTGCGCAAGAAATCGGTGCGCCATAAGCTGAACGCGATGGCGATCGAATTCAAGGGCAAGAACGTGCTGATCGTGGACGACTCGATCGTGCGCGGCACCACCTCGCACGAAATCGTGCAGATGGCGCGTGACGCAGGCGCGAACAAGGTGATCTTCGCCTCGGCCGCGCCGCCGGTGAAATTCCCGAACGTCTACGGTATCGACATGCCGACACGCGGCGAACTCGTCGCCCATGGCCGCACAGATGACGAAGTCGCGCGCATGATCGGCGCAGATTACCTTGTGTACCAGGACGTCGGCGCACTCAAGCAGGCCGTGCGCGACATCAACCCGGCGCTGAAGGAATTCGAAGCGTCGTGCTTCGACGGCAACTACATCACCGGTGACGTCACGACCGAGTACCTCGATCGCATCGAAACGGCCCGTCTCGCGCCGTCCGCGCAATCGGACCGCGATGCCGCCAGCTAAGCGATGGAAGGCGGTGCAGCGCGTTCGCAACTGCACCTGCAGTTGTCGGTGGAGTAACTGGTGCGTGCATGAGCGTGGCGCGTGGCGGCAATGCACGCTGCGCGCCACGCGTGTTAGGATGATGGCTTGCGTCGATTTGATCTCAGCTTGCGGACGCGGGGCAACCCAAAACAGCTAAAGCGAACGGTGGAAATGTAGCAACCGTCCGCCGCCGCTCCAGCTTTCCCCCGCACATGAAGCCCGCTTATGCCGACGCAAAGCGGGCTTTTTTGTTGCCGGCGCGTTTGACGTTCATCCAGCTTGACGATGGACGGCAAGCAATACGCGTTAAGCGCCGGTCTGGAAAACGTGGCAACACGTGACGACACGTGGAAAATGGAACTAGAACCAACATGGACGACTCCCTGAATTTCGACACCCTCGCAGTCCGCTCGGGCACGCTGCGTAGCGACTTCAACGAGCATTCGGAAGCGATTTTCCTGACGTCGAGCTTTGTGTTCACAAGCGCCGCCGACGCCGCCGAGCGCTTCAAGAATTCCGAGGACAACTACACCTACTCGCGTTTCACGAACCCTACGGTCACGATGTTCCAGGACCGTCTGGCCGCGCTCGAAGGCGGCGAGGCTTGCATCGCGACGGCCTCGGGCATGAGCGCGATCATGTCGGTGGTGATGTCGGCGTTGCAGGCTGGCGATCACCTCGTCAGCTCGCGGAGCCTGTTCGGTTCGACACTCGGCATGTTCTCGCAGATCTTCAGCAAGTTTGGCATTGTGACTACGTTTGTCGATCCGACAAATCTGGACGCGTGGAAAGAAGCCGTGCGTCCCGAGACGAAGATGTTCTTCCTTGAAACGCCATCGAATCCGCTGACCGAGATCGCCGATATCGAAGCGATCGGCAAGATTGCGAAGGCGTCGAACGCGTTGTTCGTGGTCGACAACTGCTTCTGCAGCCCGGCGCTGCAGCAGCCGTTGAAGCTCGGCGCGGACGTCGTGATGCATTCGGCCACCAAGTTCCTCGACGGCCAGGGCCGCGTGCTTGGCGGTGCGCTGGTCGGCTCGAAGCAGTTCATTATGGAAAAGGTGTTCCCGTTCGTGCGCAGCGCCGGGCCGACATTGTCCGCGTTCAACGCGTGGGTGTTGCTCAAGGGCATGGAAACGCTTTCACTGCGCGTTGAAAAGCAGTCCGATAACGCGCTGGAAATCGCGCGCTGGCTGGAAGCGCATCCGGCTGTGAATCGCGTGTTCTATCCGGGGCTGGAATCGCATCCGCAGTACGAAATTGCCAAACGTCAGCAGAAAGCGGGTGGCGCGGTTGTGTCGTTCGAGTTAAAGGGCGCCACGCCCGAAGCGCAGCGTGCGAATGCATGGCGCGTGATCGACGGTACGAAGATCTGTTCGATCACCGCGAACCTCGGCGATACGCGCACGACCATCACCCATCCTGCTACGACGACGCACAGTCGCATCACGCCCGAAGCGCGCGCGGCAGCGGGCATTTCGGAAGGGCTGATTCGTCTCGCCGTCGGGCTGGAGAATGCGGGCGATATCCGCAATGATCTGGCGCGTGGTCTGGCGGGGTAAGCGGGTAGTGGGCCGACCAGGGAGATTGGCGAGCGGGAGGCGACCGTGCGAGTAAGGCTCGTTTTTCAGGATGGGCTTCGCCCCAGGTTGACTATGATGGACG
>DATHQA010000035.1:0-5799 GCA_035483375.1 Rhizomicrobium sp.
ATCAATCTCGGATTGACGGCGTGGAATCTGAAATTGACCGAGGGAGCGGAGAAGATGTTCCGCCTTTACATCGCGGCGTGCCCGGATTCGCCGCTCGGCTACAACAATCTCGGAAGCGTCCAATGCGATAAAGGCGATGCGTCGACCGCGATCGAAACGCTGCGTTCTGCGATCTATCGCATGCCAGGCGAAACGGTATTGTGGAATTCGCTTGCAACGGTTCTGGCCGAAACCGGGCGCGCGGAGGAAAGCCTCACCTTCTATCAGGAAGCGATTCGCCTCGACCCTGCCTTTTCGCGGCCCTATCACAATATCGGTTTCGCGTTCATGCATTTGGGCCGTCTCGACGATGCGCTTGAGGCTTATGATCTCGCGCTCGAACGTGCGGTCGATCAGACCGAAATCATCGAAGCGAAACATTCGCGCGGCATCTGCCTTATCGGCAAGGGCGAACTCGAAGAAGGCTTCCGCGAATACGAAATCCGCAATCACCCGCGCTTTCGCGCGGTTGTGCATCACATGACAAAATCGCCGCGATGGAAGGGCGAAGACCTTAACGGCAAGCGCATTCTCGTTATCGGCGAGCAGGGATTGGGCGACGAATTCATGTTCGCCAATATCCTTCCCGACATGCAGCGCATGGTCGGCACGGAGGGCAAGCTGCAAATCGCGGTGGACAAGCGCCTTGTCACGCTGTTCCAGCGCTCATTCCCGCAAGCCGAAGCGGGCGCTTACGACGACCGCAAGCTACTTGATCCCGACGGCACGAAGGAATTGCGCTTCGTTCCTTGGGCAACGGAAAAAGGCGAGCCGGATTTCCACATCACGATGGGCTCGGTGCTGCAATATCTGCGCACGCGCATCGAAGACTTCCCGCATGAGGCGTTTCTCAAACCCGATCCCGTGCGCGTTGCGGATTCTCGTGCGGAGCTTGAAGCGCACGGCGCGGGTCCGTTCGTCGGCATCTGCTGGCGTTCGATGATGCTCGGAGCGAAGCGTGGCAAGTATTACAGCGCGCTCGATACTTGGGGGCCTGTGTTCAAGACGCCGGGCGTCCGTTTTGTGAATCTCCAATATGGCGATTGCCGCGAAGAACTTGCGCGTGCGCGCGAACATCAAGGCGTCGACATCATTGAAATGGAAGGCCTCGACCTCAAGAATGACATCGACGGCGCGGCAGCATTGTCGGCCGCCGTCGATCTTGTGATCTCGGCTCCCACGGCTGCGGCCGCGACTGCAGGCGGCATCGGCACCGAAGTATGGTTCCTGACGGCTGGCCGCACCTGGCCGCAGCTCGGCACCGATGAATTCCCCTGGTATCGCAAAAGCCGCGTGTTCAATCCGCAGAAATTCGCAGATTGGAATCAGCTCATGCCCGATGTGGCTGCGGCGCTCGCTGACTTCGCGAAACGCTAGCTTCTGTCGCCCATAACAACGAAACGGACGGCGGGGCAGTCCTCACCGTCCGTTCGCTTCCAAGCCAACTCACGCTGCCGGGGGAGGAGCAAAGAGCGGCTTTAGGACGGCTAGTATTAACAAAGAATCGATTCCCTTCACAGCCCAAAGTTGAAATATTCGAAACAAAACCTAAATCAAGGAGGGTGGCCCCGAAGACAATCCAGCAATGCCGACTGGTTCGGCTGAAGGGCAATATGAACTTTGCGAAAGGATAGCGAGAGTGCGTCTGCCGTATTCTTGCTGATGCAACAGGCAGTGAGCGAAGTGGTCTGTGCGGCGAGGCCCGCACGTTCGACGCACTGACAAAAAACCTTCGCACTGCGCGGCGAGAAAAAAAACATGGCATCGAGGTTTGAAGTCCCAAGCGCATTGATGACCGCTTCCGGCAATTGCACGGAAGCCACGGCCTCATAAAGCGTTTCGCGGCGCACGGAGAATCCGGCACGGGCTAAATCCGATTCGAGCTTGCCTTCGGTTTCCTGCCCGGCGGCATGCAGCAACGCGCCCGCGTCCGGCGAAGCCCATTGTGAGATGGCCTCGGCCAACGCCTTGACATCGCCGCCTGCGCTTTTGATATGCGCGAAGCTGGCGGCTTTCGCTGCTTCGGCAGTTTGCGGGCCGACACAGAAGACGGGAACGCTACGCTCGTTTGTTCGGCGCGCGAGCGCGCGCACGCCATTGGCGCTTGTCGCAAGGATCGCCTGCACGCCTTCCAGGGAAACGGGCAGCCCATCGTGAAAGCGGATTTCAAGCAGCGGCGCGATGATTCCTTCGTGCCCCATCGCTTCGAGCAGGCGCGCAGTCTCCTTTGCATCCTCCAAAGGCCGCGTAACGAGAACACGCATCAGATATCGAGCCACGCTTGCGCGCGCAGACGCAACGCTTCGCCTGCCTCACGTCCAAGCCGTGCGGCATCATCTCGATTGCCGATTGCGCTTTCGATTTTCGTTTCGACGAAATCGCTTCCATCCGGCGCGAGGACTTCGCCGTGGAAACACAAAATGCCGTTTTCAATCGTTGCAAGTCCCGCAATCGGCGTGCGGCAGGAACCGTCAAGGCGAGCAAGGAATGCACGTTCGCAAGCAAGCGCCATCGTCGTTTTTTCGTCTTCGAGCTTGGAAACCAGTTCGCGCGTCCGCGTATCACCCTCGCGGATTTCGAGTCCGATAGCGCCCTGCGCGGGCGATGGCAACCATTCCATTGGCGAAAGCGGATTCTGCGCGCGCGCGCCCAATCCCACGCGCTTCAACCCCGCGACAGCTAGGATGATCGCGTCATACTCGCCACCATCGAGCTTCTTCACACGCGTATCGACATTGCCGCGCAGCAAAAGACTTTCGGTATCGCGGCGCGCGCGCGCAAGCTGCGCTTTGCGCCGGACGGAGCTTGTGCCGACGCGCGCTTTCGCAGGCAATTCCTCAATCGTGCGCGCGCCATGCGAAAGCAGGGCATCGCGTGGATCCTCACGCGGCAGCAGCGCACCGATCATGAGTCCGCGCGGTAGCACCGCCGGCACGTCTTTCATCGAATGCACGGCGAGATCGATACGTTGTTCGAACAGTGCCTCTTCCAATTCCTTCGTGAAGAGGCCTTTCCCGCCCGCGTCCGCAAGCGTGCGATCCTGAATGCGGTCGCCCGATGTCTTTATGATGACGACCTCGCCACCCAGTGCGGCGCGCACCATCTCGGCCTGGGCGAGCGCAAGCCGCGAACCGCGTGTGCCGATACGAAGAGAAGAGCTTTGCGACATCCTATATTCAGGCTAGAGGCAGGCATGAGCTTACCACGCGCTCTTACCGTGCTTGGGAGCGAGACGAGCTGCGACGAAACCGCCGCCGCCGTGGTGCGGGGGGCCGCGCCCGGCCCCGGCGAGATTCTGTCCGATATCGTGCTGAGCCAGTTCGACATGCATGCGCCATTCGGCGGCGTGGTGCCGGAGATCGCCGCGCGCGCCCATATCGAGGCGCTCGACACGCTCATCGAGGAGGCGCTCGCCCATGCCCAACTCGACCTCTCTGAGATCGATGCCATTGCGGCGACGTCTGGTCCCGGCCTTATCGGCGGCTTGATGGTGGGGCTGACCACGGCCAAAGCGCTCGCGCTCGCCGCCGGAAAACCGCTTGTCGCGATCAATCATCTGGAGGCGCATGCGCTCACCGTGCGGCTGACGGATGGCGTTGCGTTTCCCTATCTACTGCTCCTTATCTCGGGCGGGCATTGCCAATTGCTTGGCGTGGAAGGCGTTGGCCGCTTCCGGCTTTATGGCACGACGATCGACGATGCCGTGGGGGAGGCCTTCGACAAGGTCGCGAAACTGCTCGGCCTGCCCTATCCCGGGGGGCCTCAGATCGAGAGACTGGCGCGCGAAGGCAATCCCAAGCGCCATGCCCTACCCCGGCCCATGCTGGGCCGCGAGGGTGCGGACTTTTCTTTCTCGGGACTGAAAACGGCCGTGCGGCTTGCGACTGAAAAGGATTTTGCGCCTGCCGATATCGCCGCCGGTTTTCAGGCCGCCGTCATCGACATCCTTGTCGAGCGCACAAGCGTAGCGATGACGATGTTCAAGCGGGACTTACCGGACGGCAACACATTCGTCGTGGCGGGCGGAGTGGCGGCGAATGGTGCAATCCGCGAAGCGTTATTGCGGTTATGTGCGGCGCGCGGCTTCGTTCAAAAAATACCCCCGCCCAGACTTTGCACAGACAACGCCGCTATGATCGCCTGGGCGGGGGTTGAACGAAGCCAGTTGGGCTTGTTTGACGGACTAGGGGTTCCGCCAAAGGCCCGCTGGCCGCTTCAGGATGCGCCGGCCGGGGGGAGCCGGGCCGCTGGCGCATCCGAGAAGCTCGTGAGGCCTTAGACGATGCCGAACTGGCCGATCGACAAAAGGCCCGCAAGAACGATGATTGCGGTCGTGAAAGCACTGACGACAATCGAGTTGAGCCGCGAGCTGTGGCTCTGCTGGTGAAGGACGATCTGGGTCATGACTGACTCTCCTGTTTTGTCCGCGTCCATCGCGGAGGGTTTCGAAATTCGTTGCCGTTTCCGGCGGTACAACGGGTATATAGAGGAGCCCTGACGGCATTGCAATGAATAAAAAAGGAAGTATTCAGTGATCAATGAACATGATTTTTCACTAACCTATTGAATATGAACCGCTATTGTGCGAATCCGCCTTCGGGTTGCAATTTTTGCGTGGGAGCTATGCCTAAATGAAGATCGCGACGTGGAACATAAACTCGGTCCGGCTGCGCCTGCCGCTCGTCCTGGACCTGCTCAAAACCGAGAAGCCGGACGTGCTTTGCCTGCAGGAAACCAAGGTGATGAACGAGCTTTTCCCGGCGGAGGCCTTCGCAAAAGCGGGCTATGTCCACCACGCGATCCATGGCCAGAAGGGCTATCACGGCGTCGCCATCCTCTCCCGCCAGCCCTTCAAGAAGACCCATACCGAGGTCTTTTGCGGCAAGGACGACACGCGCCATGTGAGCGTGGTGCTGGAGAACGGGGTCGAGCTGCACGATTTCTATGTGCCCGCGGGCGGCGATATCCCCGACCCCAAGGCCAATCCGAAATTCGCCCACAAGCTCGATTTCATGCGCGAGATGGCGAGTTACTTCGGAAAGCGCCGCGACAAGAAGAAGGCGCCCGTCATCCTTGTCGGCGATCTGAACATCGCCCCGCTCGAACACGATGTCTGGAGCCATAAGCAATTGCTCGATGTCGTGAGCCATACGCCTGTCGAGACGGGCCTGATGGGCGAGGCGAAAGCCGCGTTCGACTGGATCGACGTCACGCGCACCTTCGTGCCGCACGATCAGAAGGCCTATTCCTGGTGGAGCTATCGCGCCGCGGATTGGGAAGCCTCAGACCGCGGCCGCAGGCTCGACCACATCTGGGTCAGCCAGGCGCTCAAAGGCGCGGCCAAGAAACACGCGATCCTCAAGCACGCGCGCGGCTGGGAGAGGGCGTCCGATCATGTGCCGGTGATCGTGACTTTCGATGTCTAGTTCTTCTTGAGCGCGGTAATCATCAGCGTGGCGCTGGCGGTCGCCAGAAGCTTGCCGTCTTCGGTGCTGAGCGAACTCTCCAGAAACACGATTGTCTTTCCGCATTTCACCGCGCGTGCTTCGGCGATTTGGCGGCCCTCTTTGGGCGGCGCGAGATAGTTCACCTTCATCTCAAGAGTGGGCGCGATCTCGCCCCATTGCAGTCGAAGGCCGCCGGCGGTCGCGATCACGTCATCCATGATTGCCGCGATGACGCCACCGTGAATGCCGCCATAGCGGTTGAAATGCGCATTCGTCAGTTGATAGGCAATCTTCACCCAACCTGTATCTGTAT
>DATHQA010000036.1:0-3118 GCA_035483375.1 Rhizomicrobium sp.
CATCACGCGCGCAACAAGCACGGAGTCCGGCGCGATTTCGGATGGACGCGCACCGCCTTCGCCCGTCAGATGGCGCAGCAAACGCCGCCCAAGATCGTCAAGATCATGCGCGCGCTCACGCAGGATCGGATCGTTGAGACGCGTCACGCGCAAACGCGTTTCGTCCTGCACGCGCTCGACGGCAGCCTCGGCGGTGAGGCCGGTCTTGATCGCGTCGCGCATGCGCTGACGCCAGCCCTGGTCGTAAGCGAACAGGCGGTAGGCTTCGATCACTTCACGGCCCTCGCCCGTCAAATCCAGCTCGCTGGAATCGAGCATGAGATCGACGGATTCGCGCAGCATCGCGATGGCGTCTTCGAGCCGTTTCAATTCCGTCACCGGATTGTCGGCGATCATGCGCTCCACCTTCACGCGCGGCTCGTGCAGCACGACACGGCCTACAGCGACGCCTTCGGACAATGCTTCGCCTTTGAACAGCAGCGGCTTGTCGGGGCGCAGCGCCGGCTCATCGAGTTCGGCGATGTCGAACAAGCCGCCTTGGGCTACGACTTCGGCGAGCACCATCGCCACGGTTTGCAGCGCTTCGACTTCTTCTTCGGCGTAAGAGCGTTGCGCGCGGTTCTGCACCGTGAGCACGCCGAACACTTGTCCGCCGCGCACGACAGGTACGCCGAGGAATGCTTTATAGGGATCTTCACCTGTCTCCGGCCGATAGGAGAAATGCGGATCGGACGGCGCATCGCTGAGGTTCACCGCTTCGGCGGATTCGGCGACCATGCCGACAAGTCCCTCACCCGCTTTCAATCGTGTGCGGTGGACGGCCGTGGGATTGAGGCCTTGCGTTGCGAATAGCTCGAGCACATTGCCCGCACGTCGCAGATAGATGGAGCACACCTCCGCCACCATGTTGGCGGCGATGACGCCCACGAGCTTGTCGAGGCGCGTTTGCGCGCTCGCCTTCTCCGCCATGATCTCGCGCAGGCGGCGCAGCAGAAGCCGCGGACCTCCGGCGGCTACCGCGGGCATGGCGGGAATCGTTTATGCAGCGTCCAACTCATAGGCCGAATGTAATGCACGCACGGCCAATTCCACATACTCTTCGGCGATGAGCACACTGACTTTGATCTCGGAGGTCGAGATAACCTGAATATTGATGCCTTTTTCGGATAGCGTGCGGAACATGGTCTGCGCCACGCCGGGATGGGCGCGCATGCCGATACCGATGATGGAGACCTTCGCGACAGACGCATCCGAGGTCACGTCCTTGTAGCCGATGGTGGGGGCTGCGGCCTCGATGGCCGCCATCGCGCGGGGGAATTCGCCGCGGCTCACTGTGAAGGTGAGATCGGTCCTGCGCCCATCCGGCGAGACGTTCTGCACGATCATATCGACGTTCACGCCCGCATCGGCGAGCGGCCCGAAGATCGCCGCCGCCACGCCCGGCTGATCGGAGATTCGGTGCAGCGTGATCTTTGCCTCGTCGCGCGAATAGGCGATGCCGGTGACTGGTTTCTTTTCCACGATGTCTTCCTCGTCGCACAGAAGCGTGCCGCCCGCCTCGGCATCGAATGTCGAAAGCACGCGGACCGGCACGCGGTGAAGCATGGCGATTTCGACCGAGCGCGTCTGCAACACTTTCGCACCCAGCGAAGCCATTTCGAGCATTTCATCGAAAGCGATTTTCTCCAGACGCCGCGCTTTCGGCACGATGCGCGGGTCGGTCGTATAGACGCCATCGACATCGGTGTAGATGTCGCAACGGTCGGCTTTCAGCGCGGCTGCAATCGCAACCGCGCTTGTATCGGAACCGCCGCGGCCGAGCGTCGAGATGCGGCCATCGGGCGCCACGCCCTGAAAGCCCGCCACCACGGCGACCTGGCCCTGCTCCAGCCGCTCATTGATTTGGCGCGGCTTGAAGGATTCGATCATCGCTTCGGCGTCGATGGCTTCGATGCGCGCCGAACCATGCATGGCGGTGGTGCGGATCGGAATTTGCCAGCCGAGCCATGACCGTGCGCTGACGCCGATTTCCGACAGCGCAATCGCGGTCAGGCCTGCCGTGATCTGCTCGCCCGCCGCAACGACCACATCGTATTCGCGCGCGTCATGCAGCGGCGAAAGCTCACGCACCCAGCCGACAAGCTTGTTGGTCTCGCCTGCCATCGCGGATACAACCACGGCAACCTGATTGCCGCGATCGACCTCGCGCTTGGCCAATTGCGCCACATGGCGGATGCGGTCGAGATCGGCCACCGATGTGCCGCCGAATTTCATTACGATCTTTGCCATGGTGGCGCGCTTTGTGTTCTCCGCTATGCTGGCCCTACATAACATGATGCCGCCGATGCTCAACGCTTCCGTAGACCCCGACGAGATCGCCAAATTCTCCGCGATGGCGGAGGAATGGTGGGATCCGTGCGGGAAATTCGCGCCTCTGCACAAGTTCAATCCGGTGCGGCTTTCCTTCATCCGCGACACCGCGTCCGTGCATTTCGGGCGCGATGCGCGGAGCTTGAAGCCGTTCGAGGGCTTGAGCTTGCTTGATATCGGCTGCGGTGGTGGGCTTCTGTCCGAACCGATGGCGCGATTGGGCTTCGCCGCGACAGGCGCGGACGCATCGGAACGGAATATCGGAACCGCGCGCGCTCATGCCGTGATGTCGGGTGTCGATGTCACCTATCGCTGCATAACGGCTGAGGCACTGGCGGCGGAGGGAGCTACGTTCGACATCATCCTCAACATGGAAGTCGTCGAACATGTGGCTGATCTGCCGGGCTTTCTGGCGTCTTGCACTGCGATGCTGAAGCCCGGCGGCATCATGTTCGTGGCAACGCTGAACCGAACGCTCAAATCGCTCGCGCTGGCCAAGATCGGCGCCGAATACGTCCTGGGTTGGCTGCCGCGCGGAACCCACGATTGGAACCGGTTCCTGTTGCCCTCAGAGCTTCAGAAAATACTTGAGGATACAGGTCTCAACATCCTGAAATTACAAGGCGTAGCATTTGATCCACTTGGCTGGAACTGGAAACTATCCAGCGATACGGACGTGAATTATATGGTTGTGGCTATCAAGTCGTGATCCGCTTCTTGCCACTATCCGTCATGGCCGGATTTAATC
>DATHQA010000037.1:0-14682 GCA_035483375.1 Rhizomicrobium sp.
TGGGTGGCCGCATCCATGAAGGTGCGCCGGGGCCGTGCCCCTGCCCGCCGAACATGCATGGCCCGGTTCCACCGGAATGCCGCTTCCCCGTATGGAAGGGCTACAATCATCGCGACGGTCTGCAGAACGGGTATTGATCAGGAGCGCAGTCCCGCGAGGTGCCCGGCGTGCTTTGCACGCCTACTTCTGGATTGGGCGCAACGCGCCCGGGGGCGGCTCGCGTCAGACTGCGCGACCATAAAAATTCCGCGCTTGATCGGTGCGTCCGGTTGGTGATCCTCTGCGTTGTGCAGATTCCTTGAGGTCACCAACGCTTGGATTGGGACGAAACGCTCGCAAACCTCCATGCCGCGCCCTTCACGATTGCGCGGCCCGCGCGGCAAAGCGTGGCGTTCGTGTTTGCATCGCCGCATTCCGGCAGGCTCTATCCGCATAGTTTCATCGCGCATAGCCGTTTGACATCGCTTTCGCTGCGCCGGTCCGAAGATGCGTTTGTCGACGAGCTGTTTTCGGGCGTCACCGAATTGGGCGCGCCGCTTATCGCTGCGCGTTTTCCGCGGGCCTATCTCGATGTGAATCGCGCGGCCGCCGAAATCGACGTGGCGATGTTCGAAGGCGCGTTACCGCTTTCGCCCGACTCGACGCCGCGTGTGGCAGCCGGGCTTGGCGTGATCCCTCGCATCGTGCGCGATGGTGCGGAGATCTATCGCGGCAAGCTTGCTGCAGCCGAAATCGCCGAGCGGCTTACGCATCTCTATCGCCCGTATCACGCTGCGCTCGCGCAATTGATCGACGAAACGCGCGCGCGTTTCGGCACGTGCGTTCTCATCGATTGCCATTCGATGCCATCGGCTGCAGCTGTGCCGGATATCGTGCTCGGCGACCGTTATGGCATATCGGCGTCGGCTGCTCTGATGCGCGAGGCCGAGCATGCCTTCGCCAGCCATGGTTTTTCCGTCGTGCGGAATGCGCCCTATGCGGGCGGCTATACGACCTATCTGCACGGCAAGAGCGATGGGCCGGTCCAGGCGCTCCAGATCGAGATCAATCGCGGGCTCTACCTCGATGAAGAGCGCGTCATGCGCAGCCCCCGCTTCGGCGACATCGCGATGCGGCTGGCGCGTGCGCTGCGCGACCTCACCGCCTTTGCCGAACCCACGCGCATCGCCGCCGAATAAAAAAATGGCCGCTCCGGGGGAGGAGCGGCCAAGTTCAGGGAGGAAACGCCCAGGAAGGGCAGCGGCAGGGCAGAGAGGAAATCCGCGATGCCGCACTGCAATAATATGGCGTCACGCCTTCGCATCTGCAAGAGAAAAATAACCTCCCGCACTCATCCCATTTCGATAAGAATTTCAGCCTTCTAGCCGAAAAAAGCGGTTACTTTGTCCGCGGCGCATAGCCCTGCGGCGTATTGTGCAATGCAAAATTATTCATGTCCCGTGGCGGATTTCACACGAGAGTCGCTGCATTGCAACAAAAGAGTCGTGCGGGCGGGCTACGGCAACACGCGCAAGGAAACCACTGATTCGCGAAAGGTTGCCATGCCGGAAACCGCGTTGTTGGCAGACCGCAAGATTCCCCGTAACCCCGATTCCACCCGCAAGAAATCCCGCGCCGAACGGATCACCCCAACCACCTCTACCCATCCGCCCCAGCGCCGTCACCGCACGATCTTCATCTCGGATACGCATCTGGGTACGCGCGGCTGCAAGGCGGCGATGCTGGCCGATTTCCTGGCGGCAAATTCCTGCGCCACGCTCTATCTCGTGGGCGATATCGCCGATTTCTGGCAGATTCGCCGCTGGTACTGGTCCGAGGCGCAGGACCGTGTCGTGCGCGAAATCCTGCGCAAGGCCGATCACGGCACGCGCGTGATTCTCGTACCGGGCAATCACGACGAAGCGATGCGCCCATTCTGCGGCCGCATGATCGCAGGTATCGAGATTGTGCGCGACACAATCCATGAAACTGCCGATGGACGCCGCTTTCTCGTCATCCATGGCGATCAGTTCGACGGTATCATCGCCTGTGCACGCTGGCTCGCCCATCTCGGCGACCGCGCCTATGGCTGGGCGCTGCAGCTCAACGACATGCTTGCAAGCGTTCGCCGGCGCATCGGCCTTCCCTATTGGTCGCTGTCGGCCTGGCTCAAACACAAGGTGAAGAACGCGGTCGAATATATCGGCCGTTTCGAAGAGGCCGTGGCGCGCGAAGTGCGCGCGCGCGGGCTCGATGGTGCGATCTGCGGTCATATCCATCACGCCGCGATCCGCGAAGTCGGCGGAGTTCTCTATGCCAATGATGGGGACTGGGTTGAAAGCTGCACCGCCCTTGTCGAAGATGCCAGCGGACGTCTGGAGATTCTTCGCTGGGCAGATTTCGCTTCGCCGGAGCGCATCGGCGCAAACATTCCGGCGCGCGCCGTTCCTCTACCGGCGTAGAAAGCGCCGCATGAGCCCGGTCGGCTTGCTGCCGGCCGGTGTTGATCCGTGTACGGATAAAATCAAAGTTCTCATCGTCACCGATGCGTGGACGCCCCAGGTGAACGGCGTCGTGCGCACGTTGGAGACGCTGGGCCGCGATCTCTCCGATATGGGCCATGAGGTGCGCTATGCGACACCCGAAGGCCGCTTCAGCGTTCCGATGCCGACCTATTCGGAGA
Source organism: Rhizomicrobium sp. (assembly GCA_035483375.1). GTDB lineage: Bacteria > Pseudomonadota > Alphaproteobacteria > Micropepsales > Micropepsaceae > Rhizomicrobium. The sequence continues at coordinate 2,663 of DATHQA010000037.1, forward strand.
TCAGGCTTGCGATTTTTCCGCGCCGCGATCTTGAGAGGCTCATCAAGGAATTCGCGCCCGACGCCATTCACATCGCGACCGAAGGCACGATGGGGCTGTCCGCGCGCGCGATCTGTTTGAAATACGGCATTCCATTCACGACATCGTTCCACACGCGTTTTCCTGACTACGTAAAAGCGCGCTTCCCCTTCGTGTCCGTCAATTGGGTCTATTCGTTCCTGCGCTGGTTTCATGGACCTGCCGCTTCGATGATGGTGGCGACGCAATCCCTGAAGCACGAACTGGAAGGGCACGGCTTTAAGAATGTTCGCATATGGTCGCGCGGCGTCGATGTGCAGAAATTCCGGCCCATCACAGATGCGAGCCTGCCGTTTGCGAAACCGATCTGGCTCAATGTCGGGCGCATCGCGGTCGAGAAGAATATCGAAGCCTTTCTTGCGCTCGATCTGCCCGGCACGAAAGTCCTCATCGGTGATGGGCCCGCGCGCACTTCGCGTGAAAAACGTTATCCCGATGCGAAATTCCTGGGACCGAAAGTCGGTGAAGACCTCGCACGCGCCTACGCGGCAAGCGATGTGTTCGTATTCCCAAGCCGCACGGACACGTTCGGCCTCGTCATCCTTGAAGCGCTGGCGTGCGGCACGCCTGTTGCTGCCTATCCCGTGCAGGGGCCGATGGATGTTGTGGGCGATGCACCTGCAGCAGCGCTTGACGATGATCTTGCCAAGGCTTGCGCGCACGCGCTGAAAATCCCGCGCGAGGACGCACGCGCGTTTGCGATGAAACAATCCTGGCGCGCATGCACGATTCAATTCCTGTCGAATTTGGCAGTGGAGAAAGTAGAAGATTAAAAACCGTCATGGCACGGCTTGACCCTGCCATCCATCGCGTTCGTGTCGGCGAACGCAAAAGAATCCTCTTGGCGCACGGACATGCGCCAGATGGATGGCCGGATTAAATCCGGCCATGATGGATGAGCATAAGAGAGCAACTCAGTCCTTCATCGTCACGAGCACCCCGCCTTGCCCACGTCTGCTCTTTGCGTAGTCGAGCGCGTGCGACGCCTGCGCGAGCGGAAATTTCGCGGCGATGCGCGGCTGGATTTTTCCTGAAGCAGCCCATGCGATGACTTCGCGTAAGGCTTCGCCGGCACGCTCGGGATGTTCCTGAATCGGAAGCGGCAGATTTGCCGTCAGCAATTTCGCTCCGCGCCCGAACAGGCTTGCAAGATTGACGCGCGCCGTGCGCCCGCCCGCAAATCCCGCCGAGACGATACGCGCACCATTCGCGATACCGCCAAGCGCCGCCTCCAGCGCCTCACCGCCCACGGGATCGAACACGACGTCCGCACCGCGCCCACTGGTGAGTTTCATCACGGCTTCGGCAAGCGGCGTCTCGCCGCTGTCGGTAGCTTCATCAGCAATCGCCGCTGCTAACCGCAATCGCGCCGCCCCACTTGCGGCCGCAATGACGCGCAAACCGAGACATTTGCCGATTTCGATAGCAGCCAGCCCAGCCGCACCGCCCGCACCGAGCACGAGCAGGGTCTCGCCAGCCCTCAGACTTGCCTCACGCAAAGCCATGAGCGCGCCCGCATAACCCACAGGCAGTATGGCCCCCACGCTAACCCCCATATCTTCCGGCAATTTCGCCGCCAAGCCGGCCTTCGTCACCGCCTGTTCGGCCAGCCCGCCCCAGGGAAAGAAGGCGGCCACAAAATCGCCCTTTTCCAACCCCTTGACCCGTTCCCCTATGGCGGCAATGGTCCCCGCACCCTCAAGGCCGGGCGTGAAGGGGGTAGGCGGCAGGGGCAAGCGATCCCCCGCCGCAGCGGCGGCATCCGCCAAGTGAACGCCCACGGCATGGAGCGCAATGACCACTTCATCCGGTTCGGGCGAAAGCGCAGCGATATCTTCGAGCGCGAATGTGCCGCCCAGCCGCGCCGATCGGAAAGCTTTCATCGCGTCGTCCCCGCCTCGCGCCGTGACGATGCCGCGCGAGCGCGCGCCCGCGCAAGCCCGCGCCAATGCCGATCCCGCGCTGAAGCTCGCCGCTGTCGAATGGGCATTCCTTGCCGGCACGATCCTGTGCTGGTCCGCGCTTGTGATTTCTCTGGGACAGGACACGTCATGGGATTTCCGCAATTATCATTGGTATATCCCATATGCGTTCCTGAACCACCGCATGGGTTTCGACGTCGCGGTGGCGCATCAGGCGACGTATTACAATCCGCTGCTTGACGTTCCTTATTATCTGCTCGCCACGCATGTGCGGCCATGGCTTGCGGTCGGCATCATGGGCGCGGTGCAGGGCTCCAACGTCGTGCCGCTTTATCTGTTGGCGCGGCAGAGCTTGCGCGTGCCGGAGCGCATGTTGTCCGCAGCGTTTGTCGCGCTCATGGGCATGACGGGCGCGCTCGCGCTCGGACTCCTCGGCACGACCTACTACGACAATGTGATGAGCGTGTTCGTACTTTCGAGCCTCGCTATCCTTGTCATCAATCGCGAGACATTGGCGAACGGTTCGCTCTGGCGCACCGCATTTTACACCGCGATTGCGGCCTTCCTCACAGGCGCCGCCGTCGGATTGAAACTGCCGGAAGCGCCTTTCGCGGTTGGCTTCGCAGCAGCAGCGCTTGCAGGCGGCGGTGATTGGAAACATGTGAGCGTGCGCGCGCTTGCCGGCGCTGTCGGCGGTATCGCGGGCGTGCTCGCCTTCGCGGCCTATTGGTATTCGACTGTCTATCATCTCACGGGCGATCCGCTGTTTCCCTATTTCAACGAGTATTTCAAATCGCCGCTGGCGCAATCAGCCCCCTATCGCGATGTGCGTTTCTTGCAGCACGGTTTCTGGAATTACGTGATGTTCCCGCTGCGCTTTTCATGGAATTGGCAGATCGCCGACGATCTTCCGTTCCGCGATATGCGTGTGGGCCTTGCCTATGTCGCGACGATTATCGCGCTGCCCTCGCTCATCATCGCGCATTTCCGCGAGCGCGATCCGCTCGTACCGCCATCGGCCGCGCGCATCCTGTTCGTGTTTTTTGGCGTATCGCTTATCGCATGGATGAAAGTGTTCGCGATCTATCGCTATATCCTCGCGCTCGAATTGCTTGCACCGCTTGTGATCGTGGCGGCCATAGGTCTTTTGCCGGTGCCGCGCCGCGTGCGTCTTGCGATGCTGGGCATTCTGTTTTTCGCCGCGCTTGTCTATACGCGCGCGGATTTCCTGGAGCGCGTGCCGTTCGGAGATAAATTCATCGAGGCGGATTTGCCGAAATTCCCGCATCCCGACAACACGATGGTCATCATGACGGGCAATGCGCCGATGGGCTATCTCGCGCCGCTTCTGCCGCCGAAAGTGCCTATCCTGCGCATCGATGGCTGGATGCTTCTGCCGGAGGACAATACGCGGCTGACGCATCAGATGCGCGCACGCGTAGCGGTTCAGCTCAAGAAGAGGGGCGACATCTATTTGATTTCAGATGCCTTCGACATGGGCCGCGCGCATGATGCGCTTGCGTCCTATCGCCTTGCGATCCGCTGGCTCGAATGCGAGACAGTGGATTCCAATCTGCTCGGTGAATATCGCGTGTGTCCGCTTGCGCCCAAGCCGCCGGGTACGCCATGAGTGCAGCCCGCATCGCCGTTATCGTGCCTTGCTATAATGAGGAAGCGGCCATTGCCGCCGTGGTGCGCGATTTTCGCGCGAGCCTGCCCCCGGCGACCGTTTATGTGTACGACAACAATTCGAAAGACGGCACGGTTGTGCGCGCGCGAGAAGCCGGCGCCATCGTGCGCACCGAACCGCGCCAGGGCAAAGGCAATGTCGTGCGCCGCATGTTCGCCGATGTCGAAGCGGATATTTACATCCTCGTCGATGGCGACGACACCTATGATGCCTCCATCGCGCCCGCGCTGTGCAAAAAGCTGCTCGATGAGAATCTTGACATCGTATCGGGCAGGCGCATCGCGACTGGCGAGGCCGCATATCGGCCGGGACACAGATTCGGCAATTGGATGCTGACAGGCCTAACCGCCACGATGTTCGGCATGAAGCTCGCCGATATGCTGACGGGCTATCGCGTGATGTCGCGGCGATTCGTGAAATCGTTCCCGTTCAGCGCCGAAGGCTTCGGCATCGAGGCGGAGCTTTCCGTGCATACCGCGCGTCTCATGCTGCCCGGCGCCGAAGTCGATACACGCTACAAGGAACGCCCTGCCGGCAGCGTCAGCAAGCTCAACACCTATCGCGACGGGTTCCGCATCCTGTTCACGATCGCCACACTTGTGCGCGAGGAACGGCCCTTCGTGTTCTTCGGCGTCATCGCGCTCGTGCTGGCGCTGGCCTCGCTCGCACTGGGCACGCCCGTCGTGCTCGATTATTTTCATACCGGCCTTGTGCCGCGCTTGCCGACCGCCGTGCTCGCCGCGAGCCTCATGATGCTCGCATCGCTCGCGCTCATGTGCGGGCTCATTCTCGATACGGTTACGCGCGGGCGCTGGGAAGAAAAACGCATCGCCTATCTCGCCATTCCGGGGCCTGACGGATTGACGCTGCCGTGAAGGCGTTGATGCGTTCGCGCTTCCTGCGCTTTGCGATTGTGGGCGCGGCGGGATTTTTCGTGAATGCGGCAGCGCTCTACGTCGCGCTCAATATCTTTCATGCGAGCCGCCACGCGGCATGGTTCATCGCGTTCATTCCGGCGGTCACGTTCACATGGTGGGGCAATCGCAATCTGACATTCCACGAACACAAGAGCCGCACGATGATGGCTACGTTTCACGAATGGCTGCGCTTCGTCGTGACGAACGGTTTTGGCGCGCTTGTGAATTATCTCACTTACGAAGTGCTGATGGGTTGGGCGCCATTTCCGCTCAACAATCCCTATGTCGCGCTCGCGGCGGGTGTGCTTGCCGGCATGATGTTCAATTTCACGCTGTCGAAAAAGCTTGTATTTAAAGCCTAAACCTGCGGATCGATCGTCACCGATTTGATAATCGCGAAAACGCGCTGGCCTGGCGTGAGTGCCAAACGTGCAAGCGAAGCGCGTGTGATGCGCGATGCAAAAGAGGCTGAACCACATGCGAGCGCGACATCAACTTGCGTCTGTGACACATCGCGTATCGCTGTAATCTCGGCAGGCAGGATATTGTTGGCGCTGACGGCGCGCGGCTCTTCGAGCGCGAGCATCACATCCTCGGCGCGGATACGCACGCGCAAATCCGATCTCACATCGCGATTGACGCGCGCGACGATGAGCATGCCGCCATCGAAGGACAATTCGCTTAATCCATCGTCGCGATGCGACGCGATGCGTGCCGCAATCATACCGCCGGCGGCCACACCGCCGATGCTGCCGGACGCGAATTCGAACACAGAACCTTGGCCCGTCGCGCGTCCCTCGCGCAGCAGCACGACATTGTTTGCAAGACGCAGCACTTCATCGACCGCGTGGCTTACATAAAGCATCGGCACTTCGGCGCGCAGGCGTTCGAGATAAGGCAAGATCTCGTTCTTGCGCGCTTCGTCGAGAGCGGCAAGCGGTTCGTCCAGCAGCAATAGTGACGGCGATGAAAGCAGCGCACGGCCAAGCGCCACGCGGCTTTTCTCGCCGCCGGAAAGTTTCGCAGGCTTGCGTTCCAGCAGATGATCGAGGCCGAGCATCGTACTGATGCGTTTGATCTCTTGCGGTTCGACGGGATTTTCCGCGCGCCGCCAGCCGAACAACAAATTGGTTTCCACATCCATATGCGGAAACAGGCGTGCATCCTGAAACACACAGGCGATGCGGCGTTTGTGCGCGGGCACGTCTATGTTGCTTGCGGTGTCGAGCAACACACACCCCTCCACAACGATGCGGCCTTCGCGCGGTTGGATGAGTCCCGCAATCGCATTGACGATGCTTGTCTTGCCCGCACCCGATGGACCGAACAGCGCCGTCACGCCGAGGCCGGCATGAAAATCTACATCGAGCGCGAAATCGCCCAGGCGATGACGCAACGAAACCTCAATCACGGCGAAGCCTTTGCGCGCCGCGCGGCATATTCGGCAATCGTCATGAAGATGAGCGCGAGCACGATGGACAGACTTGCGAGCCTTGCCGCCTCTGCTTCGCCGCCCGGTGTTTGCAGCGCGGTATAGATCGCAAGCGGCAATGTGCGCGTTTCGCCGGGGATGTTCGAAACGAATGTGATGATCGCACCGAATTCGCCGAGGCTTGCGGCAAACGCCGTGATCGCGCCCGCGACGATGCCGGGCAAGGCGAGCGGCAGAGTGAGATTGACGAAACGGTCGAATGCGCCCGCGCCCAATGTCTGTGCCGCTTCGCTCAAACCTTTGTCTGCGGATTCGAGCGAAAGCCTGATGCCGCGCACCTGGAACGGAAATGTGATGATCGCGGCAGCAAGTGCCGCACCCGTCCACGAAAACACGAAACGCATGCCGAAATGCGCGAGCAGCCACGCGCCCAGCGGCGCGCGCGTGCCGAACGAAACGAGAAGCAGATAACCCATCGCCACAGGCGGCAGCACAAGCGGCACATGCACGATGCCGTCGACAAGCAATTTGCCGGGAAAATTCCGCCGCGCGAGCAGCAGCGCGAGTGCCAACGCAAACGGCAGCGCGCCAAGCACGGCCACAAGCGAGACACGCAGACTCAGAAACAAGGCTTGCGCTTCGTCGGGCGTCAACATGCGCGGCTCCTCATGCGCCCATCATCGGCGAGCCGCGCCAAAAGAAAAAGGCCGCCGGATCCGGCAGCCTTTTCCCATCCAATAGGTGCGAGATCAGTGCCTGTGGTGCTTGCCTGTGGGTGCGGCTTCGGCGGGCGCCGCTTTGCTGCCCGCGCGTGCATAGATGCTCCACAAATGCGCGACCCTATACGCGGCGTCATCGCTCTTTGACACGGCGTTGAAGGCCTTCGCGGCCTGATCGCGCTGGCCCAGACCGAGATAGGCTTGGCCGAGGCGCATTTGCGCGTTGTTCTTGTCGGTGACGCCCTTGGCGATGCCTGCATTGATCGCGGTCACGGCATCCTGATAGCGGCCATAGCCCGTATATTGTGCGCCGAGCTGCACAAGCGCATCGCCATTCGGCGCGGCGTTGGCTTTCGCGGCTTCCGCAGCAAGGCCCGCGCTGTCGGCAGCGGCTTGCGTCTTCGCCATGTTGAACAGGCGATCGGCGCGATTGCCGTTCACGACCTTCGCATCCATGCCCTTCTGCATGACGGCTTGCGCTTCGCCGGGCAGCTTGAGCTGAATCGCGATCTGCGAAAGCAGCGAGTAATCATCGTCGCCGCTCGCACCGGGGCGCATTGTACCCGTGGCAAGACGCAGGCGCAGGAGATCGAGCGTTTCCGGATCGGTCAGGCCATGCGTGTGATCGGCGAGATCGATCGAACCGCGCCAATATTCCGTATCGCCCGTGGCGAGCACGAGTTGTTCGAGCGTGGACTGCATCGTGTCCGTGTCGCCGCTTTTATATGCAGCGCCGTAGAGCAGCTTCACGGTGTCGAGGTCGGTCTTACCCGTCGCCTTGAGGAATTTGATCGCGCCTTTGTAATCGCCTTGCAGGTAATAGGCTTGCGCGACAACGGATTCCGTCGTGCCGTCCAGCGCGCCGAATTTGCGCAGCACATCGACGTCGGCGACGACCTTCGCATATTGGCGTGCACGGTAATGCGCATCGACAAGCGAACGCGCAATCGACGCGTTGCCCTGACCGGATGCGATCTGTTTCTCGTAAACCGCCGGATCGCCCGATTTGGACTCAATGTATGTGCGCATCTGCGTGATGATGGCCGTCTCGGCGGGCGTCTTGTTCGGCACGGCTTCGGCCTGCGTGACCGCATCCAGCGCCGCCTGATATTTGCCCGCGGCCGCAAGCGCCTGGGCCTGCTGCAGCGGCTTGCCGATCGCGGGGCGCACACCCGCAGCTTCAACGGCGGAAGGCATCAACGCGACCGAAGCCGCAACACTCGCGGAACCCAGAAGCAGCGCTGCTGCCAAATTCCTGATATTCAAGGAAGACATTTCTCGGACCTCATACCCAACAAAGCGAGGCGGCGCGCGAACCGTTCCGTGGCCGCGCGACCGGCCTCAAAAAGCCAACCCTCGCCTATTGCATATATTGATCCTGGCCGACGAAACCAATCTTCGTCACGCCCAGTCTTTGCGCATCGCCCAGAACGCGCGCGACATCGCCATATTTGGCAAGCCGGTTGGGACGCAGATGGATTTCGGGTTGCGGATCGCTCGCTGCGGCGATCTTGAGATAATTGTCGAGCGTATCGCGGCTCGGTACGGGCGTACCGTTCCACACCGGCGTTCCGTCGAAATCGACGCCGAGCTCCACAACGGTCGGCGGCGTCAGCGGCGGAGGCGGATTGCCCTGCGGCATGTCGAGCTTCACCGCATGGGTCTGGATGGGGATGGTGATGATGAGCATGATGAGAAGCACGAGCATGACGTCGATAAGCGGCGTCGTGTTCATCTCCACCATCGGCTCATTATCGCCACTTGCCGATCCGACATTCATGGACATGGTTGCTATTCCTTACGCTTGATTGGCTCTCAGCCGCCGCCCAGATTTTCAGGCTCGGTCAAGAAACCCACTTTGAGAATACCCGCGAGCTGACAATCCAGCACCACGCGGCCCACCGCTTCGAAACGCGCATCGGCATCGCCGCGCAGATGCACTTCGGGTTGGGGCTTGATGATCGCCTTTTCCTTCAGCTTTTCGAGAAGCTCGGCATTGGAGGGAACGAGCGCGTTGTTCCAGTAAACGTTCTCGTTCTTGTCCACCGCAATGATGATGTTCTCGGGCTTCGTCACCGTCGGGATATTCGTCACCTTGGGCAATTTGATCGGCACGGTCTTGATCACCACCGGGACGGTGATGAGGAAGACGATGAGCAACACGAGCATCACGTCCACAAGCGGCGTGGTATTGATGGTCGTATTGAGATCGGCTTCCTCGTGCTCGGTCGCCATTACGTCTTTAGACATCTGCGCGTCCTCTGCTCGTTGGCGAGCTTAAGCTTATTTCGCCCGCGTGATGAGGTAGGTCTGCAGATCGCCCGCGAAGCCGCGCACCTTTTCCAGGATGACGCGGTTGCGCCGAACCAGGAAGTTGTAAAGGAGCACTGCGGGAACGGCCACGCCAAGACCGATCGCGGTCATGATGAGAGCTTCACCGACGGGACCGGCGACCTTGTCGATCGAGGCCTGACCGGCGATGCCGATCGCGATAAGGGCGTGATAGATGCCCCACACCGTGCCGAACAATCCGACGAACGGAGCGGTCGAACCGACCGAGGCCAGGAAGGCGACGCCACCCTGAAGCCGCGAATTGGCATCTTCCACCTGACGTGTCAGCGACATGCCGACCCAGTCGTTGAGGTTCACAAGACCCGTGCCCTGACCGGAGGAGGCGGCAACACCGCTTTCGGCCACGCTGCGGAAAATGCTGTCCTTCGGGAGGTGGTCGATGCCTTCGTTGAGGTTGGCCGACGACCAGAAGCGCTTCTCGACGATCTTGGCCTGCGAGAGCATGCGGGACTGTTCCCAGTACTTCATGATGAAGATGTACCAGGTGCCGATCGACATCAGCGCGAGGAGGACGATAACGCCCCTGGCGACGAAGTCACCATTGGCCCACAGCTGATAGAGGCCGTAGGGATTTTCCTTCGGCTTCGCGTCGGCGGACTTCGACGCATCGGCCGAGTCAGAAGACGCTGCAGGGGCGGCGGGGGCCGCAGAGGTATCGGCTGCCTTCATCGAGTCGGCGCTTGCGGCCGGCGTCGAGGAATTGGCCGGCATCGGTGCCGTGGCAGGGGCCGCTGCCGCAGGAGCGGCGGGGGCAGCCGGAGCCGCATTCTGGGCCGAGGCGGACATAACGCCGAGGCCGGACATCAGAACGATTGCGGCGGCAATCGTCAGTTTCTTCGAGTTCATTGTCTTTCCTACTCCATCAAGAAGTGAAACGCTTTGGAACGATGTGACGGTTGTTATGTGTTCCCGTCAGTTGGTCAGTTGGTAGCGAACATTCGCTTCGAGCGAGACGGCCATGGGTTTTCCACCACTCGTCGCGGGGAAGTAACGCCATTTGCCGGCGCATTCGGTGGCGGCTTCGTCAAGACGGGAGAACCCGCTCGACTTCAAGACCGTCACGCCGGTCACCGAGCCATCCGCCATCACCGTGAAGTGCACAGTGACGACACCCTGCTCGCTCAAGCGGCGGGACAGTGGTGGATATTGCGACTCGCATTCATGCGGACGACCTTCCGTACGCGGCGCGGTGATTTCAACCGGCGGCGCGGGCGGCGGCGCGACAGGAGCTTTGTTCTGCACCTGTGTGATCGCGTTGGTCGACGCATCGGATTCGATATTGATTTCCGGCGGCGGCACGAAGTCCGGCGGCGGGATCTTGAAATCCGGCGGCGGCGGCGGCGGAGGCTTCGCCGTATCCGGTGGCTTCTCCTTGATGACCGCGACCTGCGTATCCTGAATCAAATGCGACGCCATGTTGGCCGCAAGGCCGGATGCGAGCGCATAGATGACAAGAAGATGCAGTGCGCCGACGACAGCGACCGTGATGGTGCGCCGTGAAGCGGCCTTCTCGTTCTGCAATTGTCTGGCAGTGACGTGTTCTGGTCTCAGCATGGTTCAATCTGACCGTAAGCTTGGGCTGACAAATGCAGCCTGACAAAACGAAACCCGGCGCGACGGCGCCGGGTGCGCGACAAAGCAACTATCGACACGCGCGACCTCCCTCCCCCACACCTCGCTTTTCTTTAGGGTGCGATTTCTTATTTTTGTTAAGGCGAACGTAATCATGGAATTTTGGCGCGGTCCAGCCTTTTGCTGCAAAAAGAAAACAGCAAACCCGTTCCTATCGGAACGCGTCGTCATGCTCGAATTATGACAATTCGCAAACATGTCAGTATTCCTCGCCTGATCGGAATCCCGCGTCTACCGGCGGATTTTCCGTACGTCCTGCATCGCTTGAATACGTGCAAAACTTGCGTTTGGATTTGGGATTTTCATAACGCCGCACACACGATGCGGCGAAACGTCCACCCTTAAGCTCCCCACGCGCGGCGCACCGTTAATCCGAAGTAAGGCAAGATTTTGTCAAAGACCTTAATTCGGATCGCGACATACTGACATCACGCGCGCGTGAAGAGCTTCTCCACGCTTATTGCGACGAACCAGAAGGTGGATTGCCGGAACCGTTATCGTCCTCCTTCTTCTTATGCTTTGGCGGATTGGCTTCTTGGGAATTGGGTTGCGCGCCAGATTGTTGTGACGGCGATCCCGACGCGCCGCCAGTATGTTTCGGCGGAGTGCTGTTCGTTTGCGGAGTTTGCGGCGGAGTTTGTGTCATGCCGCCACCCTGCATCGCGCCATTATCCTGCGCGCCTGTACTGCGATGATGCGTAGAAGCGGATGATCCTTGGCCGGACATTCCGCCTCCTGACATTCCACCGCCAGACGTGGTTCCACCGGACATACTGCCGCCGGACATACTTCCGCCCATCATGCCCTGATCGCTGCCGGGCGAAGAGCCCTGCATGGAGTTGTCATCCGTCTTGTGACGCTTGGGTTTCGGCGGCGTCTGATCGGACGACGGCGTATTGGCGTTGGTGTCCGTCTTGGTGTTCATGTTGGTATTATCATGGCCGCTCTGCGTGCCGTTCGGCCCGCCCGTGATGCCGCCTGTCGCTTTATTACTGTCATTGTTCTGATCCGGGCGGTTGCCCATCTGATTGGCGTGATCGGGCGGCGTTGTGCTCACGCCACCATGGTCGGTGTTGTTGCTGCCGTGATCATTGTTGTTATTATTGCCGTTATTCCCGTTATGATCGTTGCCGTTCCCGTTAGTACCATTGGGCCCGTGGCCATTGTTGTCATTATTGCCGTTATGATCGTTCCCGTTGTTATTATTGCCGTTGTTTCCGTTGTGATCGTTGCCGTTATTGCCGCCGGTTCCGTTATGGCCGTCGTTGCCATTGTTGC
>DATHQA010000038.1:0-2530 GCA_035483375.1 Rhizomicrobium sp.
CCGCATCGATGCGCTTGACGGGCAGGTTCGTCGGAATGTCGGCGACATCGAGTTTGTAGATGTCAATGAATTCGGCGGCTTCGGTCAGCGCCGTGCCGGTCATGCCCGCAAGCTTGTCATAAAGCCGGAAATAATTCTGGAATGTGATCGAAGCAAGCGTCACGTTCTCCGGCTGGATGACCGCGTTTTCCTTCGCTTCGAGTGCCTGATGCAGGCCTTCGGAATAGCGGCGGCCCTGCATCATGCGGCCTGTGAACTCGTCGATGATGACGACCTGATTGTCCTTGACGATATAGTCGCGGTCTTTCTGAAACAGCGTATGGGCCTTCAACGCCTGATTGACGTGATGGACGACGCTGATGTTCTCGATGTCGTAGAGATCGCCGGTCTCAAGCAATCCCGCTTCGCGCAGCCAGCCGACCATGTGCTCATTGCCGATTTCGGTGAGCGTGACGGTCTTCTGCTTCTCGTCGAGTTCGAAATCCTTCGGCCCAAGATTCGGGATCAATGCGTCGACCCTGCGATACAATTCCGTTTGATCTTCCGTCGGGCCGGAAATGATGAGCGGCGTGCGCGCTTCGTCGATGAGGATGGAGTCCACTTCGTCGACGATGGCGAAGGAATGTCCGCGCTGGGTCATCGTCGCCAGCGAGTATTTCATGTTGTCGCGCAGATAATCGAAGCCGAGTTCGTTGTTCGTGCCGTATGTCACGTCGCAGGTATAGGCTTCCTTGCGCTGTTCGTCGGTCAATCCATGCACAATGCAGCCGACGCTGAGGCCGAGGAATTTATAGACTTGGCCCATCCATTCCGCGTCGCGCGAGGCAAGATAGTCGTTCACGGTAACGACATGTACGCCCTTGCCCGCGAGCGCGTTCAGATAGACGGGAAGGGTCGCGACAAGCGTCTTGCCTTCGCCGGTTTTCATTTCGGCGATATTGCCGCCATGCAGCACCATGCCGCCCACGAGCTGCACGTCGAAATGCCGCTGGCCAAGCGTACGCACGGCCGCCTCGCGCACCGTGGCGAAGGCCTCCGGCAGAAGTTGGTCCAGCGTCTCGCCGCGTTCGAGGCGCTCGCGGAACACGCCCGTCATCGCGCGCAGTTCCTCGTCGCTTTTGGCCTTGAATTGCGGCTCGAGCGCATTGACCTCTTCCACCCGCTTGAACATCGGGCGGAGTTTCCGCTCATTGGCGGAACCGAAAAAACGCTGGGCAAAGGCCTGAAGCATGGAACCTCGTGGGGTGGGCGCGTGTCCACGGCCACAGGCCGCACGCGGGCGAGAGATAAGAACCGCATCCCCCCTTGTCAATTGAACGGAATTGCCTCTAATCCGCGCGCCCGGCTTTAGCGGATTTGGGGCGTAGCCTGGCTCACGGAGATTGCCAATGGCGAAGGGGCGGGGCGCGCTTCAACTTAAGCAGCGTGGCCGGAAGGTTAAGACTGAGAAAGCCACACCCAAGGCGAAAGCGGAACATGCGGTTTCGCCGCTCGCTCCCAAGAGTTTCGCGAACCTGCCGCCGCTCGCAGGTGTGCGGCTTTCCACCGTCGAAGCAGGCGTGCGCTACAAGGACCGCACTGATGTCCTTATGGCGGTTCTTGCGCCAGGCACACAGGTCGCAGGTGTATTCACCAAATCCAAAACTTCTTCCGCACCGGTCGAATGGTGCCGTCCCATCGTAAAGGCGGGCGTGGCGCGCGCCGTCGTCATCAATAGCGGCAATGCGAATGCGTTCACGGGCAAGGCCGGACAGGAAGGCACGCGGCTCATCGCGGAGTCTGCCGCCGCCGTCATCGGCTGTCACACAAATGAAGTATTGCTCGCCTCGACCGGCGTGATCGGCGAGCCGCTGCCTGCTGAGAAGATTGTGAACGTGCTTGCACGGCTTGCGGAGTCCGGTGCGGCGGGCGGATGGCGCGCGGCTGCCGAAGCGATCATGACGACGGATACCTATCCCAAGCTCGCAACGGCTGCGGCATTGATCGACGGCCACAAGGTCACGATCAACGGCATCGCGAAAGGCTCCGGCATGATCGCGCCGGATATGGCGACGATGCTTTCATTTGTTTTTACCGATGCGAATTTGCCTGCGTCCGTGTTGCAGGAATTGCTGTCCGCAGGTGTGAAGAATTCCTTCAACGCGATCACGGTTGATAGCGATACGTCGACAAGCGACACGTTGCTGCTGTTCGCAAGCGGCAAAGGCGCGCATCATCCAAAGATCACGAAAGCGAACGACAAACGCCTCGCCGATTTCAAACGCAAGCTCGACGATGTGTTGCTCGATCTCGCGCTGCAAGTGGTGCGCGACGGCGAAGGCGCGCAGAAACTCATCCGCATCGATGTAACAGGTGCGGAGTCCGACGACTCCGCAAAAAAGATCGCGCTAAGCGTCGCCAATTCGCCGCTCGTGAAAACGGCCATTGCGGGTAGTGACGCCAATTGGGGCCGTGTCGTCATGGCCGTGGGCAAGGCCGGCGAACCCGCCGATCGCGACAAGCTGTCGATCTGGTTTGGCGGCATTCGCGT
>DATHQA010000039.1:0-10264 GCA_035483375.1 Rhizomicrobium sp.
CCGCGGTGAATTGCGAAGAATCGAGTGTGATTGTCGTGCGAACGCTGTCCCACGCATCGTCGATAGGCTCGCCGCGCTCGCTTTTCACGAAACCAATTGGCTTCAACGCGATCACATCGCTCATTCACGCACCCCATCCCACGAACAGAACAGGCACGCGGAGATTAGCGTCTCATTTACCATAACGAACCTACCATCCGTCGTTTTTGATTCGTTCTTGTATTCGCTAGCACTGGTTTGGTTATGCACAGATCGGCCCTAGCTGTAGCCGCCATAACGCACTCTTTTTATTGCCAATTTCGTTGACCGGATATTAACGCCCATGATATCCCATGGCATCCCATATCGCTTCGCCTGAGCAATCCAGCTCCAGACAGAAGCGATGCGGGACAGGCTGGGATCTGCGGTCATGACTGGGGCGGTGCAACCGTTTATCTCGACGGTTACGGGCACACTTGATGCGAAGGGGCGCGTGTGCATTCCCGCACCGTATCGCCAGGTGCTCGCCGCGCAGAACACGGCCGGCCTCTATGTCTGCCCGTCCTTTATCGAATCCGCGCTCGAAGCGTTCGGCGACACGCTGCTCCAGTCCGTGCACCAGCGGCTCTCCGCGCTCGATCCATTTTTCAGCGAAGCGCATGACGATCAGGCGTTTGCGGTTTTGTCTTCGAGCCAGTTGCTGACGCTGGATGAACAGGGCCGCGCGCGTCTGCCTGAAGCGTTCATCGCGCATGCCAGGCTCAAGGATCGCGTGACCTTTGTCGGCATGGGCCAGAAATTCCAGATTTGGGAGCCTGACGGCTTCGCGCCGATCCAGGCCGAGCGCCTGTCGCGTGCCCGTGCTGCCCGCACCACGGGAGGCGCCAATGGCTGAAGGCCACGTCCCCGTCATGCTCGCCGAGGTGATCGAGGCGCTCAAGCCCCGCGATGGCGGCCATTATGTCGATGGGACATTCGGTGGCGGCGGTTACACGCGCGCGATTCTCGAAGCCGCGAATTGCCGTGTGCTCGGTATCGACCGCGATCCCGATGCGATTGCGCGCGGACAGAAGCTCGCCGCGAAATATGAAGGCCGCCTCGCGCACGCGCCGGGCCGTTTCTCCGAACTCGATGCGTTGCTCGCGCAAGCGGGCGAAACGGGCAGTGACGGTGTCGTGCTCGATCTTGGCGTTTCGTCATTCCAGCTCGATGAAGCCGAGCGTGGTTTCTCATTCCGCGAAGACGGCCCCCTTGACATGCGCATGAGCAAGGAAGGTCCGTCCGCCGCCGATGTCGTGAACACGGCAGATGAAGCAACGCTGACCGATATCATCGCGAACCTGGGCGAAGAACGTTTTGCCCGCCGCATCGCGCGCGCGATCATCGCGGCGCGTCCCATCACGCGCACGGGCGAACTCGCTGAAATCGTTTCGCGCGCGATTGGACCCGCCGCCAAGCGTTTCGCCGTGCATCCCGCCACGCGCACATTCCAGGCGTTGCGCATCCATGTGAATGACGAACTCGGCGAACTTGAGCGCGGACTTGAAGCGGCTGAGCGTGTGCTGCGCCCGCACGGACGTCTTGCAGTCGTTTCATTTCATAGTCTTGAAGACCGCATTGTGAAGCGTTTCCTCGCTGCCCGCGCGGAACAGTCCGATCGCGGATCGCGTCATGCGCCGGAAACGCAACGCCAGCATGCCGCCACGTTCCGAATCGTCGAAGCGGGCGCGCAGAAACCGACCGAATCCGAAATCCAGAGCAATCCCCGCGCGCGCTCCGCCCGCTTGCGCGTGGGCGAGCGTCTGGCCGCCTGAAGGAGAGTATGATGATCCGTGTGCTGAATTTCTTCTGCGTGGCGCTTGCGGGGCTTTGTTGCCTTGCGCTCTATCACGTCTCCGAACAGACGCGCGTGGCGCGCGTTAAGCTGACCAATGTCACGCACCAGATCGAGGCCGAGCACAATACGATGAGCGTGCTCGAAGCGGAATGGGAGCGCGTCGCCGATCCGTCACGCGTGCAACAACTCGCGCAGGAGAAGCTCGGTATAGGCGATGCGACAAGCGCGCGGCTCGCCTCGCTCGATCTTCTGCCGCGCCGCGGCGATGAGAATGCGCCGTTGAACAATTCGCCGCTGCGCGATGCAAGCGCCACGGCGCCGACAGTCCCACTCAATCCCAATTTGCGCCAAGTCGCGATGCATACCGGACTATGACCGCATGAACCAAACGCCGCCTGCGGAGGGCTTTCAGAGGCGGATTGTCGTCGCCGCGGCGTTTTGCGTCGCGGCGTTTGCGCTTGTGCTTGTGCGCTTGGCAGATGTGAGCCTGCTGCATGGCGGCATTTCTGGCGGTGCGGTAGACAGCTATCACCCGATCGCGTTGCGTGCCGACATGATCGACCGCAATGGCAAATTGCTCGCGCGCGATCTGCCGGTGCAGGATCTGTACGCGCGTCCACATGCGCTGTGGGACAAGGAACAAGCCGCGCATGATCTCGCCGCGGCGACGGGCGCAAGCGTTGCGCGCCTCATGCATGTGTTCAACAGTCCGCGCAATTACGCGCTCGTCGCGCGGCAATTGACGCCGGATCAGCAGGATCGCGTAATGCATTTAGGCCTGCCGGGCCTCGATTTCCAGCTTGACGGCAAACGTTTCTATCCCGAAGGCCGCGCGGCGGCACAAGTGATCGGCGTCACCGATCCGGACGGCAAAGGCGTTGCCGGTCTCGAGATGGGCCTCGACAAGCGCCTCAGCATGACGGTGCCGGGCCAGCCCGTGCCGCAAGTGCGCACATCACTCGACATGCGCGTGCAATACATCCTCGCGCATGAAGCAAGCCTTGCGAAGGATGAGTTCAACGCAAAAGCCGCGGGCGGCATCGTGCTCGATGTGCGCACGGGCGAAGTAATCGCGATGATGTCGCTGCCCGATTACGATCCGAATGTACGTCATCTCGGTGACGGCGATTCCGCGCGCAATGTGATGGCGCAGGATGTGTACGAGCTCGGCTCGGTGTTCAAGGTCTTCTCCTTTACGCTTGCGATGGAAGATCGCACAATCGGCCTCGATGACGTATTGCCGATCGGCGCGGGTTATCGCATCGGCAAATGGACGATCCATGATGCGGAGCATATGCCTGCCACGCTCACGGCGCGCGATGTGCTTGCGCAATCCTCCAATGCCGGTACGGCACAGATCGCGCTGCGCTCCGGCCCCGACCGCCAGAAAGCATTCCTCACGCATATGGGGCTTCTCACGCCTGTGAAATCCGAATTGCCGGAAACGGCATTCCCGCTTTATCCGAAGGATTGGAAGCTTATCCAAACCGCGACTGTCGGCTTCGGTCATGGTATTTCAGTGAGCCCGCTTTCGTTCGCCACCGCTGCCGCCGCCGTCGTGAATGGCGGACGCAAGATCGTGCCGACCTTCCTGCGCCGCGACACCGACGCGCGCGGCGAACAACTCATCAAGCCCGAAACAAGCGACACGATGCGCGGGCTTCTGCGTTATGTCGTGACGAATGGCACGGGCAAGCTCGCCGATGTGCCGGGATATAATGTCGGGGGCAAAACCGGCTCCGCCGAAAAGAATGTCGGCGGTCATTATGTTGCGCACAAATTGCTCACATCGTTCTGTGCGGTGTTTCCTGTCGATCATCCGCGTTACATCGTGTTCGTGCTGCTTGACGAGCCGCATGGCGACAAGGCGCAGGGCGTGATGGCGCTTGCGGGCCATACGGCAGCGCCCGTCGCAGGCCGCGTTATCGCGCGCATCGCGCCGATTTTGGGTGTGCCCCAAGAACCCGTCCTCGCGGATGCCAAAGAGAATCCATAATGGGACCACATTCCGGCGTGATGATGAATTCGGGACATGCAGATATTTCCGCCATGATCGCGGCGAAGGGTTTCGCAGGACTTACGAGCGACAGCCGCGAGGTAAAGCCCGGGTTTCTGTTCGCGGCTTTGCCCGGAAGCAAAACCGACGGTGGTGAATTCATCGCCGATGCGGTGAAGCGCGGCGCAATCGCCGTGCTTGCGCGGCCGGAAGCGGAAGCGCGCGCGAAAGCGTTGGGCGTGCGGTTTTTCGCCGACGAAAATCCGCGTTTGCGTTTGGCGCGCACGGCTTCGGAGTTTTTCGGCACGCAGCCGAAAACGATTGCCGCGGTCACGGGCACGAACGGAAAAACCTCCGTTGCCGTATTTTTGCGCGAAATCTGGACCGCGCTCGGCAAACGCGCGGCGAGTATGGGTACGATCGGTGTCGTCACGCCCAACGGCGAAATTGCACTTGCGCACACGACGCCGGATGCGATCCAGTTCCATCGCCTGCTCGCGCAATTGAAAGGCGAAGGCATCGAGCATCTTGTCGTCGAAGCCTCCAGCCATGGGCTAGACCAATATCGCCTCGATGGCGCGGATATTGCCGCCGCCGCGTTCACGAATATCACGCGTGATCACCTCGACTATCATGCGACGTTCGATTCCTATCTCGCGGCGAAGGCACGGCTGTTCGGCGAAGTCGTGCGCGGCGACGGCGTCGCTGTCATCAATGCCGATGCGGATCATGCGGGGGCATTCTTGCGCGTGTCGCGTGCACGCGGTTTGCGCGTGCTGACGGTCGGCGAACACGGCGAGGACGTGAAGCTTGTCGCGCGCGTACCGCATGACAATGGCCAGCAGCTGACCATCCAATATAAGACTGTGCGCTTCGACATCGAATTACCGCTCGCGGGCGCGTTCCAGGCTTCGAATGCTCTTGTCGCGGCGGGGCTTGCAATCGGCCTCGGCGACGCGGTGGAGAAAGTGTTCGCAGCACTCGCGCAATTGAAAGGTGCGCCGGGCCGTTTGGAGAAAGTTGCTTATGCGAAATCCGGTGCGCCGATCTATATCGATTATGCGCATACGCCCGATGCGCTCGAGACCGTGCTCAAGGCTCTGCGTACCCATACCGCGAATAAATTGCATGTCGTATTCGGCTGCGGCGGTGATCGCGACAAAGGCAAGCGTCCGCTTATGGGTAAGGCCGCCGCACAATTCGCGGATGATGTCATCGTGACGGATGACAACCCGCGTAACGAAGATGCTGCCGCGATCCGCAAGGAAGTGCTCGCCGGTTGTCCGGAAGCCGCAGAAATCGGCGACCGCGCAGAAGCGATACGCGCCGGCGTTGCTGCGCTTCAATCCGGCGACATTCTTGTCATCGCGGGCAAAGGTCACGAAAGCGGTCAGATCATCGGCAAGGAAACACGACCGTTTTCTGACCGCGATGAAGCGATCAAGGCTGCCATCGAAACGGGCGGACGTGCGACATGAGTACTTTGTGGACATCGGCCGATGCCGAAGCGGCCACGCTGGGCCGTGCGACGCAGGAATTTTCCGCCAACGGTCTTTCCATCGACACGCGTACAATTGCGCCCGGCGATCTATTCGTCGCGCTCAAAGGCGACAATCGTGATGGCCACGAATTCGTGCGCGCGGCGCTGGACCGCAAAGCTGCCGCGGCACTCGTTGCACGCCAGCCGCAAAATGTTTCCGATGACGAGTCTCTCCTCTTCGTCGCGAATGCGCAACGCGGTCTCGAGGATATGGCCCGTGCGGCGCGCATGCGTTCTCATGCCAAGATCGTCGCAGTCACGGGAAGCGCAGGCAAAACGACGACGAAAGAGATGCTGCGCCTTGCATTTGGCGCGCTTGGCGAAACGCACGCATCCGCGGCGTCCTATAACAATCATTGGGGCGTGCCGCTGAGCCTCGCGTCCCTGCCGAGCGAGGCGAAATTTGGCGTATTCGAAATCGGCATGAACCATTTCGGCGAAATTCGTACGCTGTCGAGTTTCGTACGCCCGCATGTGGCGCTCATCACGACGATCGCGCCTGCGCATCTCGAATTCTTCGGATCGTGCGAAGCGATTGCCGATGCGAAGTCCGAAATCTTCGAACATCTGATGCCAAGCGGCGCAGCGCTCATCCCCGCCGATAGCGAGCACGCGAACCGTCTCGCCGCGCGCGCGAAACAATGCGGCGCTACGCGCATCCTGCGTTTCGGCGAGACGGGCAGCGATGCGAAACTGATCTCTCTGGAAGAAAACGGTTCGGGTTCGCAAATCCGTGCCGAAATCTTGGGTCGCAACTATTCATTCGCTATCGGGGCGCCGGGCAAGCATATGGCCATCAATGCGCTCGGCGCGTTGCTTGCCATTGCCGCGGTCGATGGCGATGTCGCGAAGGCCGCCGCGGCGCTCGGAAATTTCTCCGCACTCAAAGGGCGCGGCGCGCGTTTCATGATCGCGCTCGAAAGCGGCAGCGCGGAAATCATTGACGAAAGTTATAACGCCAATCCGTCCTCGATGGCGGCCTCGTTCAAATTGCTTGGCGCGGCAGAAGGCGCGCGCCGTATCGCGATCCTCGGCGACATGCTTGAGATGGGCGAGAACGCACCTGCGCATCACGCTGACCTCGCGCAAGGCCTCGCGGACGCGCATGCCGATCTCGTTTATCTCTGCGGCCCGAATATGCACGCATTGTGGAAGGCATTGCCGCAATCGCGCCGCGGCGCGTACGCAGCGACGTCGGCGGATCTCGCACCGCAAATCGAAATCCGCGCAGGCGACGTTGTACTCGTGAAAGGTTCATTCGGCAGCCGCATGGCGCTGATTGTCGATGCACTCAAGGCACAGGGAACGAAGTAGATGCTTCACTACTTCCTTGTGCCGTTTGCCGCTCATCTGACGGCGTTGAACGTTTTCCGCTACATCACGTTCCGCGCAGGCGGCGCCGTCATCACGGCGCTATTCGTGGGCTTTGTCATAGGTCCGTCGTTGATCCGCTGGCTTAAAGTCAAGCAGGGCAAAGGCCAGCCGATCCGCGCGGACGGCCCGCAACGCCATGTCGTCGAGAAGCAGGGCACGCCCACGATGGGGGGCCTTCTCATCCTCATTCCGCTCATCGTCTCCACGTTATTGTGGGCCGATCTCACGAACATGTATGTGTGGATTGTTCTGGGCGTTGTCGTAGCTTATGGCCTTGTCGGGTTCTCCGACGATTATCTGAAAGTCACGAAGCGCTCTTCGGCAGGTGTAAGCGGCTGGGTGCGGCTGCTTGTGGAATTCTGCATAGGCTTCCTCGCCACCTGGGCCATCATGGCGCTGGAGGAACGCTCGCTCGCGGGTGCGCTTGCCATTCCGTTTGCGAAGACCGTGCTTATTCAGATGGGCATCTTCTTCATCTTCGTCGGCGGTTTCGTCATCGCGGGCGCATCGAATGCCGTGAATTTCACGGACGGTCTCGACGGCCTCGCCATCGTGCCCGTGATGGTCGCAGCGGCGACCTTCGTGCTCATCGCCTATCTCGTCGGCAATGTGAAATTCGCGGATTACCTCCAGCTTCATTATGTGGCAGGCACCGGCGAACTTGCTGTGTTTCTTGCAGCGCTTATTGGCGCGGGCCTCGGATTTCTATGGTACAATGCGCCGCCCGCGATGGTGTTCATGGGCGATACGGGATCGCTGCCATTGGGCGGAGCGTTGGGAGCCGTTGCCGTCGCCGTGAAACACGAAATCGTGCTCGCCATTGTCGGCGGATTGTTCGTGCTCGAAACCGTTTCGGTGGTCGTGCAGGTGGTCTCGTTCAAGCTGACGGGCAAGCGTGTGTTCCGCATGGCGCCCATCCATCATCATTATGAACAGCTCGGTTGGAAGGAACCCACCATCGTCATCCGTTTCTGGATCATCTCCTTCGTGCTGGCGCTTGTCGGCCTTTCGACATTGAAGCTGAGGTAGCGATGATTGCGGCCGCGTCATTCGCGAACAAGGACGTCGGCGTTTTCGGTCTGGCGCGGTCGGGTCTTGCGACGCTGCGCTCGCTGAAAGCAGGCGGCGCGCGCATTTTCGCGTGGGACGACAACGAGGCCGCACGCGAAGAAGCGCATAGCGAAGGCGTGACGGTTGCGGATTTCCACAATTGGCCGTGGACGAAATTGTCCGCACTCGTTTTGAGCCCCGGCGTGCCGCTCACCCATCCCGCACCGCATGCGGTTGTGAAGACCGCGCGCGCCGCGAATGTGGAGATCATCGGCGATGTCGAATTGTTTGGCCGCGAGATCAGGCCGGATCGCGCGCTTCCCGGCCGCGCACCCGTCATCGCCGTCACGGGCACGAACGGCAAATCGACGACCACGGCGCTTATCGGCCATATCCTTTCGTCTTGCGGGTTTGCCGCCGAAGTGGGCGGCAATATCGGCAAGCCCGTGCTTTCGCTTTCCATCCGCAACGGCAAGCCCGTTTTCGTGATCGAGGTTTCGTCGTATCAGATCGATCTCGCGCGCGGGTTCGAGCCCGACATGTCAATCCTCACAAACATTACGCCGGACCATATCGACCGTCACGGTTCGATTGAAGCATACGCGGGCATCAAACAGCGCCTGTTGAAACAAACCGCGAAGGGCGGCCATGTCTGCATCGGCGTGGACGATCCTTATTCCGCCGCGATCTTCACGAGTTTCTCGTCGAATGGCGGGCCGGATGCGACGCCGGTTTCCATCGGCAAGGTTCTGGGGCGCGGCGTGTTCGTGCTCGACGGCATGCTTTATGATGCGCAGGGCCAGCGCGCGACGAAGGTGATGGACTTGTCCACCGCCGCGCATCTGCCCGGCGCGCATAATTGGCAGAATGCGGCGCTCGCTTACGCAGCGACCAAACCGCTTGTGCAGGATGCGCGCGCGATTGCATCGGCCATCGCGGATTTTCCCGGCCTCGCACATCGCATCGAAGATGTCGGCCGCATCGGGCGCGTGCGTTTCGTCAATGACTCCAAGGCGACGAATGCTGACGCCGCCGAACGCGCACTGTTATGCTTCTCGGATATTTTCTGGATCGCGGGCGGCATTGCGAAGGAAGGCGGCATAGAAAGCTTGAAGCCGCAATTCTCGCGCATCCGTAAAGCCTACCTTATCGGTACGGCAGCAAAAGATTTCGCGCAAACGCTCGAAAGTGTGCCGGTCGAAATGTCGGGCACGCTCGACAAAGCCGTGGCGTCTGCGTTTGCCGATGCGCAGCGTTCGCAAGTCGCAAATCCCGTCGTGCTGCTGTCGCCCGCCTGCGCATCGTTCGATCAGTTCCGCGATTTCGAACAGCGCGGCGATACGTTCCGTTCGCTTGTGGCGCAATTGTCGCCGCCGCTGGAGGCCGCGTCATGACGCTTTCGCGCGCCAACCGCACAGGCTTTGCACCATGGTGGTGGACGATCGACCGTGTCGCGTTCATCACGATGCTGCTTCTCATCGCAATCGGCCTCATGCTTGCGTTTGCTGCAAGCCCCGCGGCGACGGGCGGCCCGCTCACGCCCGGCGATTTCCGCTATGCCGCGAAACAGGCGGCGTTCGCCGCGATTGCCGCGTGCATTCTCGCAGGCACATCCATTCTTTCGATCCGCACGATCAAATTGGTGGCGGCCATCGTGTTCGCGGGCGCGGTGATCGGCAGCGCGCTCGTGTTGTTCACGGGCAGCGAAGTGCTCGGCGCGAAACGCTGGATCGATTTTGGCTGGATGACATTGCAGCCTTCGGAATTTCTGAAACCGAGTTTCGCGGTGCTTGCAGCAACGATCCTTGCCGACAAACGGCCGATGCGTTTGCGCAAGGAACTCATCACATTCCTTCTCATCGCGCCCGCAATTTTCTTTTTGCTGTTGCAGCCCGACGTGGGCCAGACGGGATTGCTCATCGCGTTGTGGGGCGCGCTGCTGTTTTGCGCAGGCATTCCGCTTTACTGGATGGGGCTGCTCGCGGGCGGAAGCGTCGTCATGCTTATTATGGCATATCTCACGCTTCCTTATATTCAGCACCGCGTCGCGCAATTCCTCGATCCGTCGCAAACGGGTTATCAGGCGGGGCTTGCGCTGAAGGCATTCGCGCATGGTGGATTGACGGGCGTCGGCCCCGGCGCGGGCACGATCAAATATCGCATTCCCGATGCGCATTCCGATTTCATCTTCGCGGTGGCGGGCGAGGAATTCGGTTTCGTGCTGTGCGGCGCGATTGCGGCGTTGTTCTGCGTGCTGACGGTGCGGTTGTTGCTGCGTTCGGCGCAGATGCGCGATCCGTTTGCGCAACTCGCGGGTTCGAGCCTTGCCATCGTCATTGCGTTGCAGGCGTTCATCAATATGGGCGTCGCAATCAGCCTGATGCCCGCGAAGGGCATGACGCTACCGTTTATTTCCTATGGCGGTTCGTCGTTGTTCGCGGTGGCGCTGACGATGGGTTTTGCGCTCGCTGTCACGCGGCAGCGTCCG
>DATHQA010000040.1:0-6699 GCA_035483375.1 Rhizomicrobium sp.
CGGCGAAGGCGCCCGCCCAGGCTAGCGTGATGCGGTAATTGATGTTGAGGAAGATCGGCTGGTCCCAGATGAAGGACAGTTTCGGCGTCTGAGCCTTTGCATAAGGAAGCGTGAAAGGCTGCTTGATCGCGACCGAGATAAGCGACACCGTCATCAATCCAAAATCGATGACGAAGCGCACGATGCCGACGGGCAGTCCCGGCGTCACGAACATCGAACACAGCGCGAGCACGCCGAACAGCACGATGCTTGTGCCTTCGAGGATGCGTACCGAACGTGTGTGAACGAGCGTGTTGACGCCCACGGCGAACGCAGCGGCAAACGCCACCCACAGCGCGAGCGTCATCGAAACCCGGCTTAGAAACGCGAACAGGATGAAGGGTCCGAAGCCGAGAAGGAATTGCATGAAAGCCCCTGAAGAGACGAGGGCGCGCGTCCGTTAGAACACGCGCCCTTCGTGCTTTACTGTGCCGGTGTCGCCGGAGCGGGTGCGCTTGCCGGTGCCGCCGTATTCGCGGCAGGCGCAGTCTCCTGCTGCTTATGCTCGGCAAAGATCGTCCACAATTTGACGGTCTGCATGCGCGCGGGGCTTCCCGATGTGACCTGCGCCAGCGTGCTGATCGCGTCGTTATACTTGCCCTGATTGACTTGGTTCATCGCAAGCAGAACCTGCGCCTGACCCGGATCGTGCAAGCCGCCCTTCTGGATCGCGGTGCGGACAGCTGCTTCGGATTCGGCGAAGCGGCCGTAGCCGTAATAGGTCTCCGCGAGTTTCTCGTCCTTTTCGCCGTTCGCGCTTTTTGCGGCTTCGGAAGCGAAAGCGGGAATGAGCTTTTCATCCTGGGCCGCTTGCGTGTGCGCCTGCGAATATGCCGGACCGACGCTGCCGTTCGATGAGAGCTTGCCCATCTGGATGCCTTGCGTCAGCACCGCACTGGCTTCACCCGGATAACCGAGCTGCATCGCGATCGTCGCCATGAGCGTGTAGTCCTCGCCCTTGGACATCGCGGCCGCGGCCCAACGCAGGCGATAGAGATCAAGGCCTTCGACATTCGTGATGCCCTTGGTACCGAGCGCCACGTCGATGAGCTGATCCCAGTCGTTCGGCGAGCTGTAGTATTGCGCGAGCAGTTCGAGCGTCTTGGCGGCTTCAGCCGTATTGTTCGACTTCGCCTGCGAGCTGAACAGGATACCCAGCATGCTCTGGTCCGGCGGCTGATGCGAGGCGAGCGCCTTGTCCACCCAGACTTTCGAAAGCGCTTCGGCCTTCGGAAAATCATTCGAGAAATAATAAGACTGGGTCAGCGCGCTCGCCGTGTTCGGGTCGAGCCCGCCCATCGATTGAAGCTCTTCGCCGTATTGGACGGTCTTGGCGTAATTCTTCGCCTGATATTCGAGCAGCACGAGATTGTGACGCGTCGGCGGCTTGTCCTGAGTCGGCTCGGCGGGGGAGGCGGCCATCAATTCGTAGGTCGCCATCGCGGTCGGATAATCGTTCTGCGAGACCGCGATCACGGCGAGAACCTGGTTGATCGCATAGTCGTCGTAAGGCGTGCGGGCCGGGACAGCCTGGGCTTCCCCGATCTTTGCCTTGGCGCCTGCAAAATCCTTGGTGGCGAGCAATTTCTCGGCCTCGAACAAGGGCTTGCCCACGGCCATCGTGATCTTGGGCTTATCGTCCGCGGCGAAGGCCGGCGACCACATCAGGGCGGAGCCTGAAACGGCGCCCAAAAGGCACGCGGCAAAAGCTGCGCGGGCAAGCGATTTCTTCATGGGTGGTTTCCTCGTGTGTCTTTTAAGTTAGCGCGGCCCCCGAACATCGGCCCCCTGACTCGCGCTTTCCGATATGAAAACGACTTTAATGTGACCCGCGCGGGTTTCCAACGGTCAATATCGGCGTTAAGGGATGAAGCGCCGCAGCCGGACTATAACTGCATCTTTACCCTCCGGATGCGACCGTTTGACCTTGGAACAAGGAGCCATGCATGGGCAAGCCGCGCCCTGCGGAGTTGGTGCTCGGGTCGGTGCAATTGGGTCTTGCCTATGGGGCAGCCAATCGCACGGGAAAGCCTTCGCGTGAGGCGGCGCTTTCGCTTGTCCGCCGCGCCGCCGATGCAGGCATCTCCACTTTCGACACCGCGCGCTGTTATGGCGACAGCGAGGAACGGCTCGGCGAAGCGTTCGCAGGCCGCAAGCCCATCCGCGCGATCACGAAGCTGAGCCCGCTCACCGATCTTCCGCCCAACGCGACGAAGGAAGAAGTGCGCAATGCCGTCGATGCGAGCATCGTGCAATCGCTGCTCGCGTTGCAGCGGAAACATCTCGATTGCCTGCTGCTGCACCGCGCCTCGCATATCAAGGCGTTCGGCGGCGCGATCTGGAATCGAGTCGTCGAGCATTACAAAGCGGGCACGGTCCGCGCGCTCGGCGTCTCCGTGCAGAACCCCGCCGAAGTGTTCATGGTGCTTGAGCACCGCGAGGTGCAGCACATCCAATTGCCGTTCAATCTGTTCGATTGGCGCTGGAAGGAAAGAGGCGTCACCTCGCGATTGAAAGCGCATCACGACATCACCGTGCACGCGCGTAGCGTATTCCTGCAGGGGATTCTCGCAACGCGAGATCCAAGCGTATGGCCCGATATCGAAGGCGTGAATGCGGAAGAGCTTGTCCATCTCATCGGCAAGCTCGCGCGCGAATTCGGCCGCGAGAGTCCCGCCGATCTGTGCATGGCCTATGCGCGCGCGCAGGATTGGATCGACGGCGTCGTCATCGGCATGGAAACCGAAGCGCAACTCGACGCCAATCTGCGCCTCTCCGTGAAGCCGCCGCTTTCGATGGAAGATCGCGCCTGGCTTGAAACGATGCTGCCGCGCGTGCCGGAGCGATTGCTCGATCCCGCGCGCTGGGCGGGCGGATGAATACGCAAAATCTGTTTCGCCTTGACGGGCGTAGCGCGTTCATCAGTGGGGCGGCCGGGCATTTGGGCCGCGCGATGGCGCACGCGCTGAGCGAGGCAGGTGCGCATGTGATCCTCAACGGCCGCGATGCGGGCAAGCTCAAGGATTTCGCGCGCGAGCTACCTTCTGCGGAATGTGCTGCGTTCGATGTGATTGATTTCCAGTCCGTGCGCGCGTTCTTCGGCAAACGCGAACGCATCGATGTGATCGTCAACAACGCGATCAGCATGACGCCGAAACCGCGCGATGCGCTTCAGCCCGAAGATTTCGAACGCACCTTTCATTCGAGCGTGACGGCGACGTTCGAGATCGTGCGCGCGGCCTTGCCCGCCTTGCGCAATGCCGTGAAGCACACGGGCGAGGCGAGCGTCGTCAATGTCGCCTCGATGTATGGGCTCGTGGCGCCCGACCTGAAGATCTATTCGCGGCCCGAACAGGCAAGCCCATTTCACTATGGCCCCGCCAAGGCGGCGCTCATCCAGCTGACCCGCCATCTCGCAGCCGAGCTTGGTCCTGAGCACATCC
Source organism: Rhizomicrobium sp. (assembly GCA_035483375.1). Lineage (GTDB taxonomy): Bacteria > Pseudomonadota > Alphaproteobacteria > Micropepsales > Micropepsaceae > Rhizomicrobium. The sequence continues at coordinate 3,483 of DATHQA010000040.1, forward strand.
GCGTCAATGCGCTCGTGCCCGGTCCCTTCCCGCGCGAGGAGGTGCAGACGGACGATCCGGCCTTCGCCCAGCGCCTTGCCGCCAAGACGATGCTGGGCCGTCTGGGCCAACCGGGCGAGATCGTGGGTCCGCTGCTTTTCCTTGCCTCTTCCGCATCGGCCTATGTCACGGGCACAACACTTTGTGCCGATGGCGGTTGGACAGCTTGGTGATACAAATGAACATGGCTTTCTTGTCTTCGTTCCGCGCCGGCCAGGAGACCGTCTATCCGGATTCGCTGCGCGCGATCCTGCGCAATTTCCCGCTGCTCGCTGAAGTGGGCGATGCGGGCGTGAAGCGTCTGCTGTCCGAAGCCAATTGGTTCGGCTTGCCGGGCGGCATGTTGCTGCGGCGCGACGGCGAGAACGATCACGCGCTGTTCCTCGTCGTGACGGGTTCGCTTGGTGTGTTCGTGGAAGACGAACGTAGCGGGCGCAGATTGGTCGCGCATATCCCCGCAGGCGAAACGGTTGGTGAGATGTCGCTCATCTCCGGCGAGGAACATTCGGCGCAACTCGTGGCGCTGCGCGATACCGAATTGCTGCGCGTGAGTCCCACAGCCTTCGATGCGCTTATCACGCGCCATCCGCGCGTCATGCTCAATCTCATGCGCATCATGGTCAAGCGCCTGCACGACACGACGCGCAAGACGGGTGAGGCCGCGCGACCGAAAACCTTCGCGATCATTCCGTTGCAGGATGGTCTCGGGCCGGAACCCATCGCCAATCGTCTTGCCGCCGCGTTGCGCGAGATGGGGTCTCGCGCGTCGGTGCTCGACAGTGCGTCGGCGGAACAATCCGCCGAGTGGTTCAACACCTACGAAGCCGAGCACGACATCGTGTTCTATCGCGGCGATACTCCGGACAGCGCCTGGACGCATCTGTGCCTGCGCCAGGCCGATCGCATTTTCCTGCTCGCGCGCGCGGACAGGCCTTTGCCGTTGCGCCCGCTCGACATGCCCGCGTTCAAGGAACGCGCGACGGGCCTGCCGCAATTGCTGCTGCTGCATCCGTCGGGCAAGAGCGACAATCTGCCGGAACATTTCGCGCTCCGCAGCGGGTTATTCGAATCCCATCATCATGTGCGCGCGGGTGTGGGCGGCGACATCAACCGTCTCGCGCGATTCATTTCCGGCAAGGCGGTGGGTTTCGTTCTCGCAGGCGGCGGCGCGCGGGGCTTTGCCCATATCGGCATCATCAAGGCGCTCATGGAAGCAGGCGTGCCGTTCGACAATCTCGGCGGCACGAGCATGGGCGCGATCATCGCAGCGGGGCTTGCGCTCGAATGGAGCGTGGACGAATTGACGGAGCGCATGCGCGACGCCTTCGTCAATACCAATCCACTCAACGATTATACGTTCCCTCTCATATCCATGGTGCGCGGACGCAAGGTCTCGATGTTGCTGCGCAAGCATTTCGGCGATATCCGCATCGAAGAGATGCCCAAGCCGTTCTTCTGCGTTTCTTCGGATCTTACGACGGGCCGCATCCATACGCATCGCAGCGGGCCGCTATGGCGGGCCTTGCGCGCGAGCGTGGCGCTGCCCGGCATCCTTCCGCCCGTGACGCACCACGGACATCTGCTCGTCGATGGCGGCGTGATGAACAATTTGCCTGTGGATGTGATGAGCGAGCATTCCGACGGCCCCATCATCGCCTCCGACGTAACGGGCGAAATCGACCTTCAGGCAACCGACGAACGCTATGGCGAGCGCCCCTGGTGGTGGCTGTTGTGGGAGGGCATGAAAGGTACGCCTTCCATCGTCTCGATTCTCATGCGCTCCGGCACCGTGGGTTCGGAAGCGCAGCGCCGCGTCGTGCGCGAGCAGGCCGATTATCTGTTCGAACCGCCGCTGAAGAATGTGGGCCTGCGCGATTGGTGGGCGTTCGACCGCGCCATCGCCGAAGGCTACGCGAACGCGCAGGAAACTATCGAGAAGAAAGGCTTGCCGTTGACCTCTTTGTGGACCGAAGGCCCCGCCGTCGCCATGCCGCAGAAGCAGGTGGTTTGAGTGGACAGTCTATCCCGGCGGAATTGCAAGCAAATACGGCAAGCCGCTATTGATACTCGGGCTCTGCCCCCAGATCGAACTGTTGAAACCGACAGGCAGACCGGATTGGAGTTGCACTGTCGTCCGCCCCCTGATTCCGGGATCGTTCGCTATGTTGCCCGCGCCCTGACCGCGATTTGTGATTCCGCTTGTCGTGGTATTCCAGTAGGAATGCGAGTTAATTCCCGCAGCAGCAGCACTGCCGATGAACCCGCCCACAACGCTGCCGGATGCGCCGGTGACGACGCCTGTCGAATAACAGCTAGACAGCGGTGCATTTTTTTGTAGCCCGATAAAACCGCCGATTTCTGCATTCGCACCGCCAGACACGGCTCCAGTTGCGTAATCGTTGGTCAAGAGTCGCCCCGTGAATCCATTCACGAAAAGCTGACCAACAAATCCGCCAACTTGTGCTCCATCGGCGCCTGATACATTGCCCGTTGCGTAAGAACGATCAATCAAACTGCTTTCAACAAACCCCGCCAGCCCCCCAACCATGGTCTTTGAGTCTCCGCTTATCGAGCCTGTCGCATAGGAAGTGTCGATGATGCCATCGATGAGGCCTCCGGTCACCCCGCCGAGTAAGCATGCGTAGTCCCCTGAAACAGTCGCTGTGGAAAACGAGTGACTCATATATCCATGATCCTCTCCAATGAGCCCTCCCGCTTCCCCCCCCGTGCTGGTACATCGGATTAAACCACTGACGCGAACGCCGAAGAAACGGCTTCCGCTTCTGGCTTCCCCCGCCAGCCCGCCGGTCGATGTAAAGCCCTGGATATCAACATTGGATAAAGCAATATTCTCGACGGTCCCGGTATTCACGACGGCAAACAGGCCAACTTGGTCGACGTTAGAATTAGATGGACTGATATTCAGGTTCGAAATCCTGTTGCCCAATCCTTCGAATATCCCAGTAAAGAACGTTGGGATCGGCGGGCCGCCATAAGTGCCGTCCGGCTTCGCGTTATAAGGTTCAGCAAGTGCATAGAAACCACCGGGGTTGGCGGCAATATCACTTGCGAGCGTGGCGATCGTGTTGACTAGCATATACGCCTTGCCATTGATCCTGAGCGTGTCGGAAAGACTCCAGAATCTCACATTTCCGTTGGGCCCAAAGGAAAACGTGCC
>DATHQA010000041.1:0-4725 GCA_035483375.1 Rhizomicrobium sp.
GCTCGTCGGCGCTATTTCTTGCGGAAAGAGTCGAGGCTGACAACTTCTCCGGCCGCAGCGGTCGGCGGCGCTTCGTCCGCGGGCACGTCGGCGGATTTATCCGCGTCCTTCAGATCGCCACTCACCGGCGCATTCATCTGACGGGGCAAGGCGGTTGAACCTTCCTGATCCTCGCTGCCGCGGAATTGCAAACCGAATTGCACTCCGGGATCGAAGAATGCCGTCATCGCGGCAAACGGAATCGAAAGCGTCGCCGGTATCTTACGGAACGAAAGCGTCACTTCGAAACGCTCGTCCGTCACCTTCAATCCCCAGAATTGATGCTGAAGAATGACGGTCATCTCATCGGGATATTGCTCGCGCAGGAAATCGGGGATGTCCACGCCGGGAAATTGCGTCTTGAACGTGAGATAGAAATGATGCGAGCCGATAAGCCCTTGTTGTTCCACGCGGCGAATGGCATCGCGCACGACGGAGCGCAACGCCGCGTCGGTCAATGCCTGATAGCCGATGTAGTCTTTCGTCATGCTCTCGCAACCATGGGCCAAACCTCGCGCGCGGCGAACGCCAAGTCAATCGGCTTGCGCCACACAGGTCTCTGTGCCAATCGTTGCAGCCATTTAGGAGATTAAAGTGTCGTCGGCAAGCGCTTTGGAATTGCAGGAGGATTCGCTGCGGCCCGCAGCGCCCATCCCACATGACAAGCCGCTTTCGACATTGCGATTCCTGCGCGATCTTTCGCGCAACCCGATCACCGCATTCAGCAATTTCATCTATGACGAATCCTACCTTTATTACCCGTCGCGCATTCGTCACTTTCTTATGGTGAACGATCCGGAAGGCGTGAAGCATGTGCTTCTCGACAATGCTTCAAATTACTTAAAAAGCGATCAGGCGCAGAAACGCTTGCGGCCCGCCATCGGCAATGGGCTTGTGACGGCGGAAGGCGCGAGCTGGCGATTCCAGCGCCGCACCGCCGCGCCCATGTTCCAGATGAAACGCGTGGCGAGCTTCGCGCCCATGATGGCGGCGGCGACAGAGGAGCTTCTTTCGCGCTGGAGCGCGTTGCCGGACGGTGCGGAGATCGAGCTTTCGTCGGAGATGATGAACCTCACCTACAACATCATCTCGCGCACGGTGTTCTCGAACGAGGTGAAGACCGATTACAAGAAGATGTCCGAGGCGCTGACGACCTATCTCGATACGCTGGGGCGCGTGGATATTCTGAGCATATTCGGACTGCCGGACTGGTTTCCGACGCCCACGCGATTGCGCGCGCGTCCTGCGATGCAGTTTTTCCGACAGGAACTCGAAGCGCTTATCGCGCAGCGCCGTGCGCGGCTGGAGCGCGATCCGTCTTCCTTGCCGGACGATCTGCTGACGCTGCTGCTCACGACACATGATCCCGAGGGCGGCGCGTTGTTCAGCGAGGCGGAAGTCTATGACAATGTCGCTACGTTCTTCTTCGCGGGCCACGAAACAACTGCCAATGCGCTCGCCTGGACGTTTTATCTCCTGTCGATGTTTCCGGAAGAGGACGTTCGCGTGGCGCACGAGGCACGCGATACGTTGGATGGCCGTGGTGCGGATGCGGAAGATGTCATAGCATTGCCGTTCACGCGCATGGTGATCGAAGAAGCGATGCGGCTTTATCCGCCCGCGCCGCTCATCGGCCGCGACGCGATCAATGCGGACAATGTCGGCGGCATCGCAATTGAGCCAAAAACCGCCGTGCTTGTTTCGCCTTGGGTGCTGCATCGCCATCGCCGCTTATGGGATGCGCCGGATTATTTCGTGCCGGAGCGTTTTGCGCCCGGTGCGCGCGAGAAAATCCACCGCTTCGCCTATTTGCCGTTCGGCGGCGGCCCGCGCATCTGCATCGGCATGGCGTTCGCGATGCAGGAAGCGATCATCATTCTTTCGATGATCGCGCAGCGTTTCCGGCTCAAACTTGTGCCGGGCCATCCCGTCGAGCCACTCGCGCGCGTGACGTTGCGTCCGAGGTATGGGCTTAAGATGAAACTGCATCGCCGTTAATCACACACTCATATGTCATGGCCCGCCTAGTGCGGGCCACCCAGCTGACATTTGTACAGTTCTAAGAAAATTGAACCGAGAAAATCTTTCGACATCTCGGCGACATCACCTAGGTGGCCCGCACTCCGGCGGGCCATGACAGTGTATTAGAAAAGCGATCGCAACGCTTCCGGATCGTAGGGTTTCAATTCGTCGAAGCGGCCTTCGCGGATTTTCTTCGGCCAATCCGGATTGACGATCAGCGCGCGCCCGACAGCGACGAGATCGAAATCGCCGCGCGCCATCATCTCGAGCAGACGGTCGATGCTCGCAGTCGATGAACCCTGCTGGAAAAACGCGTTGATGAAATCGATGTTGAGGCTCACGGAGCCCACGCTGATCGTGGGCAGGCCCGTGATCTTCTTCGTCCAGCCCGCGAGGTTCATGTCCGAACCCGTCTCGGGAAATTCCGGCTCCCAGAAACGCCGCGTCGAACAATGGAACATATCGACGCCTGCTTCCGCGAGCGGCTTCAGGAAACGCTCCAACTCCTCCGGCGTATGCGCAAGCCGCGCGGTATATTCCTGCTGCTTCCATTGCGAGAAGCGCAGCAGGATCGGGAAATCCGCGCCGACGCGCGCGCGAACGGCGCGCACCACCTCGGCTGCAAAATACGCGCGCTTCTCGATGGAACCGCCATATTCGTCCTCGCGCGCATTCGTACCTTCCCAGAAGAACTGATCGATCACGTAGCCGTGCGCGCCGTGGATTTCGACGCCGTCGAATCCTAAATCCTGCGCATAGCCTGCGCTGTTCGCGAAGCCGGTGATCACCGCATTGATATCGCTGCGTGTCATCGGTTCGGCGACTTTCTTGCCCGGCCGCGAAAGGCCGGACGGACTCATGCTCGGTTCTCCGGGATAAGGCCCCTTGCCTTGATGGCGCACGATGCCCTGATGCCAGAGTTGCGGCATGATATGGCCGCCTGCTGCGCGCACCTCGGCAAGCACATTCTTCCAACCCTCAAGCGAACGTGCGCCGAAAAACGCGGGTACGCTCGAATCATTCGACGCCGACAAATGCTCCGGCGAAGTTCCCTCGGTGAGAATCAATCCCACGCCGCCTTCCGCGCGGCGGCGGTAATAGGCGGCGACTTCGGCGGTCGGCACCTGATCGGGGGAATGCGAGCGCGTCATGGGCGCCATGACAATGCGGTTAGGAAGCGAAATTCCCTTGAGCCGGAACGGCTCGAAGAGTACGTCCGTTGAAACCATGACAATGTCCTTCAATAGCGATTGGCGCGACGCAAGCATGCCCGGGCGCGCGCTGACAAGAGCCGCGGCGTGAGCAGCGAGGCGACACCGCTCGAAACGCCGCCGCCCGAAGGCGCGATCGTGCGGGGCGGGGCGCTCGCTTTGCTGCGTGTGTTTCGCCATCGCAATTACCGGCTGTTCTTCGCGGGCCAGCTTGTTTCGCTCATGGGCACGTGGATGCAGTCCGTCGCGCAGGGCTGGCTCGTCTATTCTATGACGCATTCGCCGTTTCTTCTGGGGCTTACATCGTTTGCAGGGCAGGTGCCCGTGTTCTTCATCACCGCATTCGGCGGCACGATTTCGGATCGCGTGGACAAGCGGCGCCTGCTCATCGTCACGCAGACACTTTCGATGGTGCAGGCGACGGTGCTTGCTGGGCTGACACTCTCGGGCGTGGTTCAGGTTTGGGAAGTGATCGCGCTCGCCTTCTCGATGGGCCTCATCAATTCGTTCGATGTGCCGACACGGCAGGCCTTCACGATCGAGATGGTAGGGCGGGAAGATTTGCGCAACGCCATCGCGCTCAATTCGGTGATGTTCAATCTCGCGCGCGTTATTGGGCCGACGCTCGCAGGCTTGCTCATCGCGCTTGCGGGCGAAGGCGTGTGCTTCGCACTGAACGCGATTTCCTACGCTGCCGTGCTTGCGGGGCTCATCATGATGCATATCGCGCCGCGCCCGCGGCATCCCGCGAAACATCCGTTGCGCGAACTCGCGGCTGGTGCGGCCTATGCTTGGCACACACGGCAAATCCGCGTTTCGCTCATGCTCGTCGCGGTCTCGTCATGTTTCGGCGCGGCTTACATTCCGCTGATGCCCGCTGTCGCGCGCGATGTGTTGCATCAATCATCGAGAGGTCTCGGCCTGCTGATGGGTTCGGTCGGTGTTGGTGCGCTGATCGGCGCTTATGCGCTCGCGCGAATCCATGAACGGCATCTGACGCTCACGCCGATTCTTGCGGCGGCTTCGTTTGGCGTTTCGCTGATTCTGTTTTCGCATTCGCATTGGCTGCCGCTTTCGATGCTGCTGACATTGGCCTGCGCGTTCAGCCTAATGCTGCTTGGCGGATCGACGAACACGATTCTGCAAACCGTTTCCGCCGATCATATGCGCGGGCGTGTGCTGGCGTTCTATGCGATGGCGTTCATGGGCATGATGCCGTGGGGATCGCTGCTGCTCGGTTGGATCGCAAGCAGGTTCGGTGTCAGCGCTGCGATCTCGCTCGGGGGATGCATGTGTATCCTCGGCGCGATAGCAGCCTATTTCGACCGCTCGCAGCAACAAGCATTCGTGGAAGGATAAGCAGGGGAGCTTCCGTTGCCCGGTGCTCCCCATGCAAACCGGCCTCTGCCGGGTTGCCATTCAAAAAATTCGGGGGAGCTATATCGCGATAAAG
>DATHQA010000042.1:0-5304 GCA_035483375.1 Rhizomicrobium sp.
GCGCTCATCCTGCGCCGTATGGGGTTGCTGGAGCAGAGCGTAGGCGGCCCGATCATCGTCGGCCGCGCGGACAATCGCGATGTGCTGCGCCTGCAGGATTTCCTGCGCCGCAACGGTCATCCTTACCAATCGCTCGATCCGGACAAGGATGAAGGCGCGAAAACGCTTATCGAGCGCTTCCATCTTTCAGCCGCTGATCTGCCGACCGTGCTGTGCGTCAACGGCGACCTGCTGCGCAATCCGACGAACGGCCAGCTTGCGCGTTGTATTGGCCTGTCCCATGCGCTTGACGCGTCGAAGATCCATGATGTTGCAATCGTCGGCGCGGGCCCATCGGGCCTGGCGGCGGCGGTCTATGCCGCATCGGAAGGGCTTTCCGTCATTGTGCTCGATTGCCGCGCGTTCGGCGGGCAGGCGGGCGCGTCAGCGCGTATCGAGAATTATCTCGGCTTCCCGACGGGCATCACGGGCATGTCGCTCATGGCGCGCGCTTATAATCAGGCGCAGAAATTCGGCGCAGAAATGGCGATACCGGAAGAAGTGATCCGGCTCGATATCGACGAGGATTGTGTGGAGCGGCCGTTCAATCTGTTGCTCGCAAGCGGGCAGATGGTGAGGGCGCTTACGGTTGTCGTTGCAAGCGGCGCGGAATATCGCCGTCTCGAAGTGAGCAATCTTTCCGATTATGAAGGCTCACATGTCCATTATTGGGCCTCGCCGCTTGAAGCACGGCTTTGCGCGGGCGAGGAGGTGGCGCTTGTCGGCGCGGGTAATTCGGCCGGGCAGGCGGCGGTGTTCCTCGCAAGCTCCGCGCGAAAGGTCTGGATGGTTGTGCGCGGTCAAAGCCTCACCGCCACGATGTCCCGCTATCTGTGCGACCGCATCGAGGCACAACCCAATATAGAAGTGCTGCTCGAGACCGAGATCGTGGGGCTGGAAGGCGCCAATGGCGTGCTGGAAAGCGTGCGCTGGTGCAATCGCAAATCGGGCGAGATCAACGCATATCCGCTCAAACATTTGTTTCTTCTCATAGGTGCCGCGCCCAACACCAATTGGCTTGCGCAATGCGGCCTCGAACTCGATGGAAAAGGCTTTGTGCAGACCGCGACGCTTGCGAGCGAGGGGCGTCACCCGCTCGAAACCAATCGGCCCGGTATCTTTGCTATCGGCGATGTGCGTTCGGGTTCAGTAAAGCGCGTCGCGGCATCGGTGGGCGAAGGCGCGCAGGTCGTGGCCGCGATTCATACTTATTTGGCCGAACGCGCTGCCGCGCATGAACGTGTTGCTCAGGAGAAAGCTCATGTCTGATACCTGTACGCATCTCGACACGATCCGCGTTGTCGAACCGAGTGCGAAAGGCTGCGAAGAATGCTTGAAGACCGGCTCACCCTGGGTGCATCTGCGCGTGTGCCGTACATGCGGCCATGTCGGCTGCTGCGATTCATCGCCCAACAAACACGCGACGAAGCATTTCCATCGCACCAAACATCCTATCGTCGAAGGCTACGATCCGCCGGAAGGATGGGGATGGTGTTACATCGACGAAGTGATGTTCGATCTCGGCGACAACACCACGCCGCAGAAAGGCCCGATCCCGCGCTTTGTTTGATGTTCCGGTAACCCGCGGTCTTGTTTGTTACGTTTTCCGTAGCGGGTGCAGGATTTCCTGAATGGTTTCCTTGCCTTCGGGACTGTGAATCCAGGATTCCGCGGTTTCCTGCGTTGCGAATTGCAGCGGCACGCGATGCGGCTTCACGCGGTCCGGCGCAGGAACGAGAACTTCATACGTGCCTTCAAATCGCGTGTCGCGCGTCAGCGCCGCATAGGGGCCGGGCAATGTCGATTTCTTTTTCATGATGCTCTCTTATGCAGCGCGCCTGTTGTCACGGCGGCCGCGAAAGCGGTTGCGCGGCTTGGCGTAATCGATCTTGCGCGATTCGGATTTTTCTTCCGCCGCTGGCGGCAAACGCCGTTCGCCCATCGGCGTGAGCGTTTGTTTCACCAATCGCTCGATGGCCTTGAGCAACGAACGCTCCTGTGCATCGCAGAACGCGATCGCGATACCGCCAGCGCCCGCACGCGCCGTGCGCCCGATGCGGTGGACATAGCTTTCGGCTACATCCGGCAATTCGAAATTGATGACATGGCTGATGTCGTCGATGTCGATGCCGCGCGCGGCGATGTCGGTTGCGACAAGTACGCGGACGCGGCCGCTGCGGAACTGCTCCAGCGCACGCTGGCGCGCATTCTGCGATTTATTGCCGTGAATGGCATCCGTCGCGATACCGGATTTCTCAAGCTGATCGGCAACCTTGTTGGCGCCGTGCTTGGTGCGCGTGAAGACGATCACGCGCTTCATCGCGGGATCTTTCAGCAGATCGTGCAGCAGGGCGCGCTTGTCTTTCGCATCTACGAAGAAAACGCGCTGGTCGATCTTGTCCGCCGCGATCGTCTTCGACGCAATCGTAATGCGTGCGGGATTGCGCAAGATTTCCGCGACCAGATGCGCCACTTCGTCAGGCATCGTGGCCGAGAACAGCATCGAATGGCGCTCACGCGGCAGATGCGCCACGATCTTGCGTACATCGCGAATGAAACCCATGTCGAACATGCGGTCGGCTTCGTCAATGACGAGTGTTTTCACCGCGCCGAGGCGCACCTGTTTCTGGTTGACGAGATCGAGCAGACGCCCCGGCGTCGCCACGAGAACGTCAACGCCATGACGCAGCGTTTCGATCTGCTTGTTCTGGCTCACGCCGCCGAGAATGACGGCATGGCGTAGCTTCAGATGCTTTCCATAGAGCCGCAGGCTGTCGTGGATCTGAACCGCCAATTCGCGTGTCGGTGCGAGAATCAGCGCGCGCGCCGCATGCGGCCCGGCAGCGGTACGATCCGCGGCGAGCCTTTGCAGCAGCGGCAAGCCGAAAGCCGCCGTCTTGCCGGTGCCGGTCTGGGCGAGGCCCAGCACATCGCGGCCAGCAAGCAGAAGCGGAATGGCTTCGACCTGGATGGGGGTTGGGTTGACGTAATTTTCGGCGGCGAGCGTGCGTCGAAGCGGCTCCGCAATGCCGAGCGTAGCAAAAGTTGGATTCGTCACAATTGTTCCTTGTTGCACCAAACGGCCGAAGCCGTGCGTGGGGGCAATGTTGCCGTCTTCCACGCACATCTGGAGCGAACGGTATGTTGGAGTTTCTCGCCGTCACTTCGCGCCGCAATCGGCGCTCGTGCTCAGAAACCGCGAGTTTCGGGTGCTATATCGGGATCGCCCGACCGAATGTCAACCCCAGGATACTGGAGTATCAACTAAAATTCGGTATGGAGGACTTGCTTAATTCATTAACCCGTTCGATCTACCCGAAGCTTATGATTGATAGGACGCCAAGCGGGCGCTTCAGTTCAATCACAACAAGTACTACAAAAGATGGCGTGCTCGTTGGTTTCGTGCTACGAGAATCAATCGGTTGAAACAAACGGAGAAGTGATGCCAAAGAAAGCAAAGAAACGCCGCGAGTGGACGGCGGATGATGTTCGTCAGCTCAAGGCGCTCGCGAAGAAGAAAACGCCCGCCCCGCAGATCGGTCGTCTGCTTAAAAGAACCGAAGGCTCTGTGCGGCAGAAGGCGTTGCACTTGGGCGTTTCGCTCAATAGCCGCGCGTAAGAGATTGAATTTCTACAGCAAAACCTTCAGATACATTTGCGACTATAAATAGCCGCCGAAACTCCTCGCGAGAAAATTCTCGTTCTCGCGAGGATTGTTTCGATGTGGATAGAGAGACGCCGCGTGAAGGCTTTTGCCGGCAAATACACGATCCGGCGGCTTTGGTTCGATGCGCCTTGATTCGGCGGAGAGATTAGATTGCATCGTCAGCCACTCGGTCGGTTCGCGACACGGTCTCGGCACATAAAATGTCGGACGTTCGACTTTCGAAAGTCGGATGTTTAAGAACGGGCGTTCTGTTTTTGCCTTCTAAGCCATTGAATTATGGTGCCGGCTACAGGACTCGAACCTGTGACCCCCTGATTACAAATCAGGTGCTCTACCGACTGAGCTAAGCCGGCCGACGGCGCGCGAAATACGCCGGATTGGGCGTCCGTGCAATCCGTATCCGAAGTTCGTCGATTATCCCTCGTCCTGATGAGCGTGGATGCATTCCTGCGTAACCGGCAAAGGTGCGGACAGTATCTGCGGCAGCTTCGCGCGAAGCGGCGGAGCATTCCGGTGCGGCTCGCAAATCGACCGCCTTAAAATGCGATAACTATAATGACAAGGACAGCGCCGTAGGTTGGTGCCGGGACCACCTTCTATGTTAAGGAGAGCGTGACCGAAAACACCGGCTGGGTGGGCAAATAATGGGGTGGGTTCAATTCTCATCCCTTTTGCAGCGTGATCCCTTTGGGTGCAATGGCGCCGCCGGAGAGCACCATGGTCATGGCTTGTTCCATGGGAATGTCGGTGGGCGTGAGCTTCGTCATAAGCACGGTGACGAGATAGCCGGTCGTTGGGTTGGGCGAGGTCGGCACGAACACGGCGGCGAGGTCTTCGCCCGTTTTGGCGTCCGGGAAGGTCTGCATGACGAAGCCGATGGCCTTCATGCCATCGCTCGGGAAGTCGATGAGCACGACGCGCTCGATACCCTCCGGCTTCCTCTGGATGACGCCGACGAGCTTCTTGGCCGCCGAATAGATCGTCTCGACGAGCGGAATGCGCGTGAGCACGATCTCAACCATCGCGATGAGCCGCGCACCGATGACGCGGCTGGCGACCGCGCCGATGACATAAAGCACGAGCAGCGCCGCCGTCGCCGCGATAAGCCATTGCACCGTCGGATCGGCGAGCCAGGGCTGAAGCTGCGGCGCATTCACGCCCGCGGCCCGGATGATCGAAACCGCAAGCGGATGACCGGCTTGGGCGAGAAGGTTCAGAAAAAAGTCGAAGACGAGCCATACCGCGATGAGGGGGGCGACCGTCAGGATACCCGCCAGCAGATTCTTCTGGAAATTGGCCGTAAAAAGCCTGTGTCGCCAGTCGCCGGATGGCATGAAATCCCCGAACCGGAACCGGCGCATGGGTAAACGGATTCGCGCCCGCTTGTAAGCGCTCGCGCTGCCCCCTAAATCGATGCGACCATGACCAAAACACTCGTCACAAGCGCCTTGCCGTACATCAACGGCGTCAAGCATCTGGGCAATCTCGTGGGCTCGATGCTGCCCGCCGATGTCTTTGCGCGGTATTCGCGCGCGCGCGGCCGCGAGACGCTGTTCATCTGCGCGACGGACGAGCACGGCACGCCGGCCGAGCTTGCG
>DATHQA010000043.1:0-4825 GCA_035483375.1 Rhizomicrobium sp.
ATGGCAGGCAAAACTCGAATCGAACGCGATGCAGCGTATATATCTATTATATAGCCCGTGTAGGCCTTCGTGTCGGGCGGCGCACAAGTTCCCCGCCGCAATTGGGGCAGCGGCCGCCCATTGCCTCCGTACACGTCGTGCAGAATGTGCATTCATAGGAGCAGATGTGTGCGTCCTGGCTCTCATGGGGCAGGGCGGCGGCGCAGCGCTCGCATTGGGATCGCATCTCGAGAGCCATGAGTTTTCCTTCGGAATCGCTATGCGTGCATGTTGGCTTGCCGCCCGCCGCGCGCAACGGGTAGTTTGCGCACGAATTTTTGAAGGATTCTCATCATGGCCGCGCTCCGCGACCGCATCAGAGGCTCCATGCCTGCCCTCATCACGCCCATGCGCGATGGCAAGGTGGACGAGGCCGCGTTCCGCGAATTCGTTTCGTGGCAGATCGCCGAAGGTTCCCACGGCCTTGTGCCCATGGGTACGACGGGCGAGAGCGCGACGCTCGATCATAAGGAGCATGGCCGCGTCGTGGAGCTGTGCGTGGAGATGGCCAACGGCCGTGTGCCGGTCATCGCGGGCGCAGGCTCGAACTCGACCACCGAGGCGATCGCCCTCACGCGCCATGCGAAGGCGGTGGGCGCGGATGCCGTGCTGTCGGTTGAGCCCTATTACAACAAGCCGACACAGGAGGGGATCTATCGCCACTTCGCCGCGATTGCGGAAGCCGTCGATATTCCGATCCTTGTCTACAATATTCCGGGCCGCTGCGTGATCGAGATGTCGCTCGAGACGATGGCGCGGCTTTCCAAGATCGCGAACATCATCGGCGTGAAGGACGCGACGAACAATCTTGCCCGGCCTTCGCGCGAGCGCGCGGCGTGCGGCAAGGATTGGCGTCTGCTTTCGGGCGAAGACGCGACCGCGCTCGGCTATATGGCGCATGGCGGGCACGGCATGATTTCGGTGACGGCGAATGTCGCGCCGAAACTGTGTTCGCAATTCCAGGATGCGTGCATGCAGGGCGCGTTTGACGCCGCACTGGCGATTCAGGACAAGCTCATACCGCTGCACGACGCGATGTTCGTGGAATCGAGTCCCGCGCCCGCGAAATTTGCGGCGTCCGTGCTTGGTCTGTGTACGGATGAAGTGCGCCTTCCCATCGTGTCCGCGAGCGAGCCCGCGCGCGCGATCATCCGCCAAGCGATGGCGCATGCCGGCATTGCTTGATGGCGAAGAAAGCCGATCCCGAGCGGCGCGTCGTCGCCGACAATCGCAAGGCGCGTTTTTCCTATAGCATCGAGTCTACATTCGAGGCCGGGCTCGTACTGACCGGCTCTGAAGTGAAATCGTTACGCGCGGGCAAGGCGATGATCGCGGAATCCTACGCGCATGCGAAGGACGGCGAGATTTTTCTCGTCAACGCCTATATCCCCGAATATCTGATGGCCAATCGGTTCAATCACGAACCGCGCCGCACGCGCAAAGTGCTTGTGCATCGCGCACAGGCACGCAAACTTGCCGCCGCCGTGCAGCGCGAAGGCATGACTCTGGTACCGCTGAAGGTCTATTTCAATCCGCGTGGCATCGCGAAAATCGAACTCGGCATCGCGCGCGGCAAGAAAATCCATGACAAACGCGAGACCGAAAAGAAACGCGATTGGCAAAGGGACAAGGCCCGGCTGATGCGGGCGAAGGGGTGAAGGCGAGCGGTGAGTAGCGAACGGCGAAGGGGGAATTGTAGATAAAGAATAGAATGTAGAAGAATAAAAATGAAACCCTCGCCCCCACCGGGGGAGAGGGCAGGGTGAGGGGGATGGTCACTCCAGGCGCAATCGATAAAAGAAAAGCGAAATCGACGAACCGGACTCGTGCGCAACAGATGCGCCATAAACCCGTCGCGATGGAGAAACTATTCTGGTCTATGGTGCGAAACCGAAAACTCGGTGGTCACAAATTCAAGCGGCAATATCTCATCGGTTCTTACATTGTCGATTTCGTATGCCTCGAGAAGAAATTGATTATCGAACTCGATGGGCCGCTTCACGCAGGCCGAAAATCATATGACGAAGCAAGGGACGCCTTCCTTGAACTCGCAAGGTTTTCATGTCGTTCGTCTTGGAAATGAAGAGTTTACGGATAACGCAGCAATAGCGCTCGCGATTGTGAAAGATGCGCTTGAGAAGGCCCCCTCACCCTGACCCTCTCCCCCAAAGGGGGCGAGGGAAGTTTCATTTATGTTTCTCTGTCTAAGCTTTTTGATTATCTCTATTCTAAATCTGAATCATCGCCGCCATTTTGGCTTGCTTCACGACATCGTCGAACATCTTTTCGGTCAGCACGCCCGTGTTCGTGTTGTAGCGTGAGCAATGATAGCTCGCGACGACGGTGAGCTTGTCGGTCTCGAACCGCGCGCCATGGGCGAATTTGAATGCGCTTTTCTTGATGTCGAGCGCCTTGCATAGGCTCTCATGCGCAATCGCGCCGAGGCACAGCGCGGCGCGCAGATTGGGCATCGTTTCAAGCGTCGCCGATAAAAACTGGCGGCACGTTTTTATCTCCACAGGCAAAGGCTTGTTCTGCGGCGGGACGCAGCGCACGGCATTGGCGATCATGCAATCGACAAGCTCAAGCGTATCGTCGGCGCGTTCTTCGTATTTGCCTTTGGCGAGGCCGTGCTTCAGCAGCGTCGCAAAAAGCAGATCGCCGGCCCAATCGCCCGTGAACGGCCGTCCCGTGCGATTGGCGCCATGCAGTCCCGGCGCGAGACCTACAATGACCAATCGCGCGTCGCGGGGCCCGAAATTCGGCACCGGATTGTTGAAATAATCCGGATAGATGCACCGGTTCTCGCGGCGAAATTCTACAAGCCGCGGACACAATGGACAATCGCGCGGCGCTTCGCCTTTGCTCACGCCGTCTGAGCGGGCGCGTATTGCGGTTGACCCTGGCCGACGGAACGCGGCCCGCCTTCGCGTGCAATCGACGCCCGCAATTCGTCAAGCTCGATGAAATTGTCGGCCTGGCGGCGCAGTTCATCGGACACCATGGGCGGCTGCGTGCGGATCGTAGAGACGACGCTCACGCGGCGGCCTTTGCGCTGCGCTGCCTCGACGAGACGCCGGAAATCGCCATCGCCGGAGAAGATGACGATATGATCGACCTGATCGGCCATCTCCATCACATCGATGGCGAGTTCGATATCCATATTGCCTTTCACGCGGCGACGTCCGGCGGCGTCGGTGAATTCCTTCAGCGGCTTCGTCACGACGGAAAAGCCGTTGTAATCGAGCCAATCGACAAGCGGACGCAGCGGAGAGAATTCCTGATCCTCTGCCACCGCGGTATAATAGAACGCACGCACGAGAATGCCCTTGCGCGCAAAAAGCTCAAGCAGCCGCTTATAATCGATATCGAAGGCGAGCCCCTTCGCCGCGCCGTAAAGGTTCGCGCCGTCGATGAAGAGAGCCAGTTTTTCCTGCGGGTAAAATAGCATCAATTCCTCCTTGGTATAAGTTCGAATAACCCCTCAACAATCGGTGCCCGTTTTATGCCATCCTTTCTGCGATGCAAGGGCCTCGTGATCCCATGATCGTGATTGCATTGGGTTCCAATCTATCGTCGCATGCGGGCGCGCCCAAAAACACGCTCGCCGCAACTCTTGCGCGTCTTGCAGATAACGAAGTGAGGTTGCGGAAAGTTTCCCGATTTTATCAGAGTATTGCGTGGCCCGACCCGCGCGATCCATCTTTCGTGAACGCCGTGGCAATCATCGAGACGGATCGCGATCCGCAAAGCCTGATGGCGCTATTGCACGAAACCGAAGATGCGTTCGGGCGCGTGAGAGGCGCGCGCAATGCGCCGCGCACGCTCGATCTTGATCTCATTGACTATAATGGCCGCGTGGAGGCGGGGCCGCCGGTCTTGCCGCACCCGCGTATTGAGACGCGCGGCTTCGTGCTTATTCCCCTGCGTGAGATCGCGCCCCGATGGCGGCATCCGGCTTCGGGGGCGGCGATAGACGATCTGATTATGGCGTTGCCGGACGATGCGCGCGCCGTCACGCCGCTCGACGCCAGCAAGCGAAGATTGTGACAGCGCCCAAAATTAGCGACCACAAATTAACCGTAAGCTCGAAGCGCATCGCGTCCGATGTCGCGAGCATCGCGTAAAGCCCGTTCTCGACATTGAACGTGATGTCCATGCAGGCGAGATAGATGAGCGCGCTGCCTGCGAGCAATCCGGCACGCGCGGCCCAAGCGCTGCCGATCCACAAACCGATCCCGGCAATCGCGCAGCACAATGCCATCCACGCATCGGCGATGGGGAAACTGTCCTCGAACGCGGAATACCAACGCGCATCGACCACACGCACTTGCCCGCCCGTGAAATAGCTCCACCAGTAGAACGCGGTGACGAGGGCAGTGATGAGGAGAATGACGGCAAGGACGCGTTGGCGGTGCGGCATGTGGAATTCTATCACAAGTCACGGATATTCAAGCACAATTCGGGCGTCTTGCAGGCGCGCCCGCAATGCATACCTATACTTGCGACATTTCGCATGGATTCGGAGGCGATCATGGCTGGCGTTTTCCTTATTGCGGTGGCGGCGTTCATTTTCATCACGGGCTTTCGCGTGTGTCAGCAATATGAGCGTGCGCTCGTGTTCCGGCTGGGCCGCTATGTGAGCACACGCAACCCGGGCCTGTTCTGGATCATTCCTTTCGGCATCGAGACGGCGACGAAAGTCGATATGCGCGTGCTCACCGACGGCGTCGAGCAGCAGGAATCGATGACGAGCGACAACGTCCCCATCAAGGTCGATGCGGTG
>DATHQA010000044.1:0-3572 GCA_035483375.1 Rhizomicrobium sp.
AACCACGATCCGCTGGCGCTGGAAATCGCCGCGAGCGAAAGCCATCCCGCTCTCGTGCCCGGCGGCGGCGGCGCGTTTTCGATGGACCGGCAGGATGGTGAAGTCGTCGTGCTCGTGCATGAGATCGGCCGCAGCGCTCTCAAAGGCATCGATCTCAATCATGTCGCGACCAGCGTGGCAGAAGCGGTCAACCGGAATTTCGGATTGACGCTTTACGATCTCGTGTTGCTGCGGCCCGGCACCCTGCCCCGCACGACAAGCGGGAAAGTGCAACGCTTCGCCTGCCGCGAACATTATCTGGCCGGCCAGCTTGCCAGCATTGCGGCAATCGAACACCCAGCGCTCGGGCGTTGCCGGCCGGGTCAAAACAATTGATGCCGCCCGCGCCGCGCGATCCTCTGATGGGTCTCCATCCGGCAAACCGGGCGGCCGTCTATGGGCAATTGCTTTCCGAAATGCCGAGCTATTGGAGCACGCTTCACAGCAGTTGGATTTTGACGCGTTACAGTGACGTCAGCGCCGTGATGCGCAATCCGCAGGCAATGGCGCTCGACGCCGTTCCCTTTCTGGGATCGCTGAGCCAGCGCAGCGGCATTGATTTATCGCGGCTGCTTTCGTTTCTGTCTTCCCTGCTTTTGCTGATGCGCCCGCCGCGCCACGATGCCGTCCGAAAATTGCTGGCGCAGGTGCTGGGAAATTTCCGGCGCACCAGTCTGCCTGCTTTGCTCGAAGCACGCGCCGAGAGATTGCTCGCTTCCGGCGCGCGCGAAGGATCCATCGATCTTGCGGCGGGATATGGCCAGACATTGGCGTTGTTCGCCATCGGTACGATTCTGGGATTGCCGGAAGAAGATCTCGGCGCGCTGGGTGCCATCTCCAACGAGTTCATGGAGGTGTTCGAGCGTAGGCTTCCCTCCGTAAGCCGGTTGATCGAACTCAATCGGCAGGTCACTGCGCTGATGGAATATTTCGAACGCTTGATCGCACGGCGCAGACGAGAGAGCGGCGAAGATGGACTCTCCACACTGGTGCGCCTGTCCGACAGCGAATTGGCATGCAATGACGAGGAACTCGCGGGCTTTTGCACTTTCTTTTTTATCGCGGGCGAAGAAACGACGCGGGCGGGAATCTCCGAAGCGATGCTGATGCTGCTCGAACGCCCCGCATTGCGAGCGCAATTGTCGGCGCAGCCGGAAAAAATACCGGGCGCCGCGCGCGAATTCATCCGTCTGGCATCGCCCGTGCAATATGTGGTGAAAGAAATGGGCGCGGATCTGCAAGTGGATTCGTTGACGATCCGCACGGGCGAACCGGTTATCCTCATGCTGGGCGCAGCCAATCGCGACCCCGCGGTATTCCCCAATCCCAATGAACCGGACCCTGATCGCAACGGACCGGAATCCGTTGCCTTTGCGGTCGGACCGTATCGCTGCGTCGGCGCGCAACTCGCGACATTCGAGATCGATCTTGCCGTGCGCAAGCTGCTTGCCTGGCCCGGGCTGCGGCTTTCTTCCGAACAACCGGTTTGGGTGGAGCGCATGAACATCGCGCCGCTGCGGCATCTGATGGCGAATTATTCTTGAGCAGGGACATCATGACGGAAAGCGCAGTGCGGAATTGGGTTCGCCGGCATTTGGCAAAAGTGCTGGGCGTTGCACCGGACGAGATCGCATTCGATCGCACGCTGGGGCATTATGGGCTGGATTCCGTCGATGCCGTGCTCATGGCCGGAGAGATGGAAGAGGCGCTGAGAATCGAGATCGATCCGGCGAGTTTTCTGCAATACGAAAATTTCGAGCAGATGATCGCCGCGCTCGAATCCGAAAACGCACTCGGCGAGACGGTTGCGTGATCCTTGTCTACCAGATGGCGAAAGTGGCTTCGCGAAGCTGGGTAGAAGCCGTCAAACCAACAGCGGCGCAAAATTCTGAAACGACGCATCACGTTCATTTCGCAATGCCGCACAATCGCGAGCGCATGCGTGCGGCGTTGGCAGCGCCCGGTGGGCGGCAAACCATCGCCAATACGCTCATGCCCAAAAGCATGCAGCGCAAGAGTTTGGAGGTCAGCGAGGATATCGAAATTGCGCGGCGGGACGGCAAGACTATCCGCGTCGTCACCGGGATGCGCGATCCAGTGGCGCGTTCGATTTCATGGCTTTTCTTCATGGCGGATTTCTACGGCCATGTATCGCGGCCGCTGAATCCGCGCGCGCCGATGACGTCGGATTATGTGATCGGCGCGCTGCAAAGCATTTGGCAATCGATTTACGAACGCGGCGAACCAAAGGAAACGTTCGAATGGTATGCGTGGTTTCTCACCGGCGCATTCCGCACGTGGTTCGACGACGAATTGAACATGTCGCTCGGAATAGATGTTCGTGCGACGCCGTTCCCGGCAGGTATTGGGGCGCAGCGCTTGACCAATCCCGGTGTCGATGTTCTCGTTTATCGCGTCGAGGACATGACGCCGTCCGCGCCCGCATACGGGGCATTGCTGGCAACGGCGGAATCTTTTCTTCAAACGCCGCTTCCAGCTTTGCCGAGCGTCAACACAAGCGCGACACGCCGGACGCGCGAACTTTACGAAACCGTCCGGCAGGAAATGTATTTGCCGCCGCATTTGCTCGACGCAATCTATAGCGAGCCGATCGTGCGGCACTTCTACAGCGCAGACGAGATTGCGGCTTTCAAATCGCGCTGGAGCGGCCGCTAAAACCACGAATATTCGCCCCGTGAAAACACCGTGTCCTCATAAACGAAAAGCGGGATGTTCTAGAACAGTCCCGCCCTCGATCCGAAGCTACGGCAGGCAAAACGAGGCTCCTTGAACCGGAGCAATATTCTGCACCTTTGCCTTCGCCGCAGGCGTCGCGGATTTGAGAGGCTTTCCGGCGCGCAAACCGGAAAACGCGGGTGCGCCATGACGATCCCGTCATATGGCCGCGACCCGCATCGTCTTGTCTCCACACGGATGCACGCGAGCTTGCATCCCTGCCCTGTCTGGTCTCGCGTCAAATTCGTGCCGTCATAGGTCCTCGTCCTTCTTCGGGAAAAGGGAGATGGGCGCGGCATCGCGCGGTTTCAAGCTCCGATCGGTGAATATCGACAGGCAGCGCAACGCTCCTGGGGGTTAAGTCTTTGCGAGGCCTCACAGGTCAATTGCATCTTTTTAACGGCCCGCGCGTTCCATTCTCGAGATGAAAACGAACTCCGATACGTGCGCGTCATCGGGTGGAGATTGAACGGCTATGAAAACGATACTTTCAGCTACCGCAGCTATTGCGGCCTTGATTTGCGTTGCCACGACGGCGAATGCGGATGATCGCACGCTCACGGGTGCAGCCATTGGCGCGGGAAGCGGCGCGGTTATCGCCGGGCCTCCGGGTGCGGTGGTCGGCGGCGTCATCGGCGCCGTGGTCGGCGGACCGGAAATTCATTTCTATCATCACCACCGTGTCCATTATGACTCGCATCATCGCCGCTATTACATCGAGGATGGCGAGCGTCGTTATTTCTGAGCGATAGATACGCTTGTGCCTGCCGAGTTGTGGCAGTTGCGCAAACGATGCT
>DATHQA010000045.1:0-23548 GCA_035483375.1 Rhizomicrobium sp.
CCAGGCAGGCAAGGATGTTGGTCTTGGCATGTTCGGTAGCAGCGGCAGTTCTGTCATCAGCCTCGGCGTGCGCTACGCGCAATTCAACTCGCGCAGTAATGCCGACATTCTGTCGAAACCTACGAATGTCGCATTCGCTTATCACAGACTTTATGGCAGCTTTTCCATGGCGCGCAGTTTCACGGGCGTTGGACCATCGCTTGCGTGGGACGCGTCTGCAAATTTGGTCGGCAATCCGTCTTCGGGGCGCATCACATTCGATTGGGGCGCAAATGGTGCGGTGCTGTTCGGCCGGCAGCGCGTGCACGGCCATCACGAAACGACGAATTTCTATAAAAAGAGATATTACGGCCCGAGATATTTGGTCAGCCAAACCCATGGTTCGCCGGTCCGCAGCCGTCAAGTAACCGTTCCCGATCTCGGCGGTTTTGCGGGCGTGTCATGGCGTTATCCGAATGCCAAGGTTAGCCTCGGCTACCGCGCAGACTTTTTCTTCGGCGCGATCGACGGTGGTATCGACACGGCGCATCGGGAAACCCGCGGGTTCTATGGCCCGGTTGCCACGATCAGCGTTGGTATCGGCGGATAACGTCCGCAGGCGGTACCGATCATAAGTTGCGTCTGGCAGTACGAGATCGGTGCAATCGTTCAAAAACCGGGGTCTGACGGCCTCGGTAAGTATTCCGCGTCAATCAGGCGGGACTGGCTCCCAATATAATTTTATCCGCGCCCCCTCACGCGTAGAATCCGCTCGTCCACCTCTATGTGGACGTGAACGAAACCTTCCAATGTAGGCGGACTGGCGGGGGATGGCCGAGAACGCGGCAGTCAATCGAAACGGGATTTCTCTGCGCATAGGCGTGAGCGCGGCGGATGAGATTCTGCATGCGTGGTTCATTCGCGATGTGCTGCCGCTGGAGGCGGTATTGATGCAGTTCCTTCGCAACAATTGGCGCAATGCGAGCGAGGTCGAGGATTTGTGCCAGGACGTTTACACGCGCGCCTATGAGGCCGCGGCCGTGCACGAAGTGCCCGAGCGTACAAAACCTTTCGTGTTCGCAATCGCACGCAATCTGCTTATAGACCGCATGCGGCATGCGCAGATCGTGCCTATCGAAGCGATCTCCGATCTTGAAGAGTTGGACACGGCTGCCGACGAGCCGGCGCCGGATCGTTCGGCCATCGCGAAGGATGAATTGCACAAGCTCAATCAGGCGTTGGAAAACCTCCCGCCGCGTTGCCGCGAAGTCGTCATTTTGAAGCGGCTTGAGGATCTGACGCGCAAGCAGATCGCCGAACGCTTGGGAATTTCCGAATATACGGTTGCGGAATATCTCGCGCGCGGCATGTGGCTTTTGACCGATGCGCTTTATCGCGCGCCATCGGGGAGACAAAGATGAGTTCTTCCGAAATGTCTCCCGCGGCCGCGCAACAGATAAAGGAACAAGCGGCGGTTTGGCTTGCGCGCAATGTTTGCGCGTCTTTGACGGATGGCGAACGGGCCGAATTCGACGCCTGGATCACTCAATCGACGGCGCACAAACTTGCCTATTGGCGTCTGGATACCGGTTGGCAGCGCAGCGAACGCATAGCGGCGCTGCAGTATGTGAAGCCCAAGGTGATTTCGAAGGCGCGTGTTTGGTCGTGGGTTACGCGCTTTGCGGGCGGTTTTGCGGCCGCATTGGCCATTGCGATATTCGGCTTCAATTATCTTCAAGGCTCCAGCGCGAAAACATTTGCCACACCTGTGGGCGGGCATCGCGTTCTGAAGCTCGCTGATGGCTCTGTCGTGGAAATGAACACTGACACGGTGCTGCATGTCGCAGAAACAAGCAGCGAAAGGACAGTTACGCTCGATAGAGGCGAAGCGTTTTTCTCGATCAAGCATGATGTGGCGCATCCCTTTAGTGTTATCGCCGGATCGCATCGCATTATTGATCTCGGCACGCAATTCGTGGTGCGCGTAGACGCGGCAAAGCTTGAAGTCACGCTTGTGCAGGGCAGGGCGCAGCTTAAGACGGGGCAGCAGAGTGAGCCCGGTTTGGTGCTTGCGCCCGGCGATATCGCCATAGCGACAGCAACCGAGCTTTCCGTCGTGAGGAAAGCGCCGCAGGAATTGAACGCCGATCTCGGCTGGCGGCGTGGCGTGCTCACATTCGACAACACGCCGCTTGCCGATGTCGCGGCGGAATTCAACCGCTACAACCGAACCAAGCTCGTCATCGCGGATTCATCGTCGGCCAAAATCGATATCGGCGGCACGTTCAGGGCGGACGATGTCGTTGCTTTCGCTGAGGTTGCGAAAGGTCTGCTCAAGCTGCAGGTACAGAAGCGCGGCGACAATATCGTGATTTCACGCTGACGAGAGACAGCGCTGGACAGGCGAATAACCGAGGGGCAAATGAGGAAGATTATAAATTTAGAATTTCTTGGCGCTGCCGGTGCGCTGGCCTTTGCGACGATGGCACATGCCACGCAATTCGACATTCCGAAAGGCGATCTCAAGAATGCGCTCACGGTTTATGCCGCACAGACGGGCACATCGCTCGTTTATGTGAGCAGCATGGTGCGCGGCGTCAAAACGCAAGGCGTGCATGGCGATCTGCAGCCCGATGCGGCGCTCGCTCATATTCTCCAGGGAACAGGGTTTGTCACGCGACGCTATCCTTCGGGCGCCATCGGTATCGATCGTGAAACATCCAGCGTTATCACAAAATCGGTCGAACTTGCTGAGGCACCCGCTGCCAGTGCAACCGGCGCGGCGCTTGAAACCGTGACGGTAACATCGTCGAAAATCGGCGGCGATGTGCAAAACATTCCGATCTCGATCACGGCGCTATCGCAAGAGCAGCTAACGGCGACACAAACCGCAGGCGGGCCAGACCTGGTCAAGCAGGTGCCGAACATGACGTTCACGAAAACCAATTTCACCGGTTACAGCATCCAGCTTCGCGGCATCGGCACGCAGGCGATTTCCGTGACGACCGATCCGGCGGTTGCCGTCGCTTTTAACGATGTTCCTTTCATACGGAATCATTTCTTCGAACAGGAATTTTATGACGTCAGCCAGGTCGAGGTTCTGCGCGGACCGCAAGGCACGCTCTATGGCCGCAACGCTACAGCGGGCGTGGTCAACCTCGTTTCCGCGAAACCCAGCGATCAATTCGAAGCGATGGCGTCCATCGACGTCGGCAATTATGGTGAGCGCCGCACCGAAGGCATGATTAATCTGCCGATTGTGGATGACAAACTCGACATCCGCGTGGCGGGAGAATGGACGAAACGGCAAGGCTATTCGTTCAATCAGATCACCGACAGCCGCATTGACGGACGCGATTTGTGGTCCGGCCGCGTCACGATCGGCTGGAAACCGATGGAGAGTCTGCAGGCCTATTTCGTCTGGGAGCACTTCAGCGAAGACGATGATCGCTTGCGTTCCAGCAAACAGCTTTGTGAAGCAGACTACAGGTCAGGCACCGGTCCAACAGACGTTTTCAGCGGTCCCGGCAATTTGAGCCAGGGCTGTTTGCCGGTCTCGCTTTATTCGCCACAAGCCTTTGAAACGCCCAACGGCGACTCGCTGCCTTATGTCATTGCGCTCAAAAATATCGGTCCGAGAATGGAGGAAAGCGTCAACCCATATCTGAGCACTACGCAGTCGACCAATTTGCGCGTGATCGAATCGACATTGAATCCGGCATACAAGGTTAAGAATGATATCGTTGAACTGAACGCAGATTATTCCATAACACCGGTGCTGATGCTGACATCCCAAACCGCCTTCAATCACGATTTCCTCTATTCGAGCGAGGATTACAACCGGTTCAACACATCACCCAATATTTTCGTTCGACTGGGCTCCAATTTTTTGGACAGCATTGTGGTTCCGAATGCTCAGAGCGTGACCTATCCCGATGGTGCAGTTTCTGGCGTTTTCTGTGACCCGCAACTGGGTTGCACCAGCAGATTGGTAGCGGAAGATCTCTCCGATGAACATGCGTGGCAGTTAAGCCAAGAATTTCGCATGACCTCGAATTTTTCAGGTCCCGTCAATTTCAGCGCTGGCGGCAATTATTTCCACTATGAGACATTGGAGGACTATTACGTTTTCATCAATGCGCTGTCGCTATATTCTACAGAGGATATATTCACTTACGATACGCCAAGTGACATCTCATCAAATACCGGTACACATCCCTATATACCCGGCATTTCAGACAACAGTAATTGCGCGCCTTTCGGTTTCAGCTATCCCGATTTGAGCAAACCTCAACAGGCAACTGGCGTATGTCCTTATATGGATCCCAATCCCATCCCGAACATAAACGGCATGGGACACAACTACTTCCGAAGTGTGAATCCTTATGTTCTCAATTCCTACGCCGCATTCGGTGAGATGAATTACAGCGTCCTCGATGATCTGAAGCTCACCGCTGGCTTGCGGTGGACAGAAGACCAGAAACATTTCACGGATATTCCGAGCGAGCTTCTCGCCGCGGGCTGGGGTTATCCTGCCAGTGGTGTCGTCAACCAGCAGTGGGATCAATTCTCGGGACGCTTCGTTGCGAACTGGACACCTAAATTAGATTTCACTGACCAAACGCTGGTTTATGGCTCGTATTCACATGGCTATAAGGCGGGCGGCGCCAATCCCCCGGGCGCATTGATCCTGAACTATGGTGGCGATGCGGTCGGCACCGCCACGCATCCTCTCACATTCAAGCCAGAATTCGTTGATGCCTTTGAACTCGGCGCCAAAAACACATTACTGGATGGTTCGCTTACGCTGAACGGAGATGTTTTCTACTACAATTATGAAAACTATCAGATCTCCGAGATCGTCGATCGTACATCCATCAATCTGAACTTCGACAGTCACATTATGGGCGCCGAGTTGGAATCCACCTGGGAACCAACACCCGGCCTCAGATTCAATTTTGGCGGCGGCTGGGAACACACGCGGCTGGCGCAGGGATCGCAGGCGATTGACCTTATGGATCGAACCGCAGGCGTGCCGGGCTGGGTTGTACATAAGCCGTTCGTTACCGGGACTTCCAATTGCATTCTTCCTATCAGCGATGAGAACAACGGTTGCGGTTTTCCGACTGCTCGCGAGGGTTTCGCAAAAAATCTGAGCGGCAATCAATTGCCCAATGCGCCGCCGTTCACAGTGTCCATGGGTGCGCAATACACGCTGCCGCTTTCACCGGATTGGGCGGGTACGTTACGAGGCGATTATTACTGGCAGGATTATTCCTGGGGCCGCGTGTTCAACGACAATCCTTATGACCGTCTGCGCGGCTACACCAACGTCAACCTGACGCTGATCTTCACCAACCAGAACGGCTGGCAGGTGATGCTGTATGACAAAAACGTCTTCAACGTGACCGCGATCACCGGCACGTTCCTCAACAGCGATGACAGCGGATTGACGACGAATGTGTTCCTGACAGATCCCAAATTGATCGGGATCCGTGTCACGAAGAATTGGTAAAGGGGGAACCGATGAGCGAACTCGAAACAGAACAATCCTGGTCGGCGCGGCGCACGAATTTTCTCACAAGCGTTTGTTATACGGCCCTGCTGGCGAGTGTTTGTTGGCCCGCGAAGGCATCGGAAAACGGCGATCATCCGCTCGTCTGGGTGGAATTGGGCGGTCAACTCGAACGAAATAATTTTGAACTACAGCCGTTTGTACCGCCCTTTGCGCAATCCTTTGCGGCAAACGGTTTGCCCTCTGCGGTAGGTTCGCAAAGGCAGCCTTTATACAGCAACGGGGCCGAAGCTTCTCTCGCCGTCACGCCGTTAGACAGTGACTGGATTTTCTCCGCATCGATTCTTTACGGCAGATCCAATGCGTCTGCCGCTTCGCATGGCGAAACAAACAACCCTGCGCCCGCAAACATTTTGATCGTCATCCCTGCGCTAGGTGTCCACTTCTCTAATGTGGAGCAGCCTATGAGCCGTAGGCTCGCGGAGAATGTTGGGCGAGAAGACGAAAGCCGCGCTGTTCTGGATTTTCAGGCGGGACGCGATGTCGGACTCGGGATTCTCGGGCAGAATTCCATTTTCAGTTTGGGCGTGCGCTTTGCACAATTCATGACGAGATCTGAGGCACGTATAACCGCAGATGTGGGACCGCATTGGCATTACAAATACCAAAGTACAGATGTTGGCTATCCGGCGACAGTAAAAGTCCCGGAGGAGAGCTGGGACATTTACCATGCCAAAGCCTTGATTTCGCGCAGCTTCCGCGGCGCCGGTCCGTCCCTCGGCTTAAATGGGTCCGCGCGGCTACTCGGGAATACAGAAGGGATGCAGGTTGGCTTCGATTGGGGCGCGCGCGTCGCCATTCTTTTCGGCAGGCAAAAGGTGAAGGTACACGGGGATATATTGGATCAAGAACCGCTGCTTCCTCATCCATACAATTTCATACCCCTCACTACAGTCTACCATCACACTCCTGATCGCACCCGGTCTCGTACCGTGATTGTGCCGAATCTTGGTGGGTTCGCGGGTCTTTCGTTCAACTATGCAAACGCCAAACTCAAGTTCGGTTATCGGGCTGATTTCTTCTTCAGTGCGATGGATGGCGGCATCGACATACGCAAAACGGAGAATGTTGGATTCTATGGTCCGTTCGCGACGATCAGTGTCGGCCTAGGCGGATAATCACGGGCAAGGCGCGCCGGCCGTTGTCGGCGAGGCATTCGGTGCTTCCACCGGCACGGAATTCATCGTGCCGGGACAATTGCTCGTTTGCCCCGTCGTGTTCGCGGGATTCGATGAACCCGAATAAGTGTTGGTGCTTGTGTTCGGCGCCGTCGGATTTGCGCCTGGTGTCGCCGGTACCGGTTCGCCCGGATAGCTTGTGCCGGGAATTGTGTTCGTCGGACTTGTGGGCGGCACCGTTGGTGCAAGCGTTCCCGATCCTGTGATTCCGCCAGGTGTCGCAGTGCCGGGCGTTGATGTACCTATGCCTCCCGGCGCAGCCGTGGCGCCTGTTCCGCCGCCGCCAGCCGCCTGTGCGGACGCCTGTATCGCCGCGATGCCAGCGATTAAAATGCCAGCAGCGCAAATGCGCCATCTGTTGCGGTGTTCCATCTTGCTCCTCAAACATAAGTTCCGATACGGTAACGTTCCATCCATTGCGTTGTTCCGCGCAAATAGCGGCACCGAATTCCTCTTCGTGCGTTTAGCGAAAGTTGGTTCGGAACACCGCCATGCCGTCTTCTGCCATACGCACATTCCATTACGACGCCGCACATCATGCGCTGACGATTCAGTTCCAGACGGGCCGTTGCTATACATATGAGGATGTTCCCCTCGACATTTTTGAGGGCATGTGGTCGGCGCAATCGAAAGGCGAATTCTTCAATGCCCGGATTCGAGATCATTTCTATTTCCGGCGCGATACTGTTCTTCCTTATCAACTCGCCTCTTGAGGCGCGATTGGCATGAAGGTTCGCGGGCGCTAATCTCGCATTGGTGACCTGAGGGCACGCATGGCTCACGAACCCGATACAGGCGAACCGGACAGCGAAGATTCGGAAACATTGGGCGGCGCGCTCGGGCGCATATTCGGCTCGATCCTCACGATCTTCATCTTGTTCGCGATCGTCGCTGCGGTTCTTTGGTTTTTGCTGCGCTGAGAGGCGGATAGGGCACTTTCGGGCTGCCGCTCCCCCGTCCTTGCAGGCCCCCCGGGGAGCCGGTATCTAGGCCGCGCATCTAAGGCGCCCCATGAGCGAGCAGAAGACATTCCGGCCCAAAGCGCGGCTTCCGCGCGGCTTTCGCGACCGCGGGGCGGCGATGATGGCTGCCGAGCGCGCCATGCTCGAAACGATCCGGCGCGTCTACGAAAGCTATGGCTTCGAGGCGCTGGAGACCCCGTCCTTCGAATATGCCGACGCGCTGGGCAAATTCCTGCCCGATCAGGACCGGCCGAACGAGGGCGTGTTTTCGCTCGCCGACGATGACGGCCAATGGCTTTCGCTGCGCTACGATCTGACCGCGCCGCTCGCCCGCTATGTGGCGGAGAATTTCCAGCATTTGCCGAAACCCTTCCGTCGCTATCAGGTGGGCACGGTATGGCGCAACGAGAAGCCGGGGCCGGGGCGCTTTCGCGAATTCACGCAATTCGATGCTGATACGGTCGGCAGCGCCTCGCCCGCCGCCGATGCGGAATTGCTCATGATGCTTGCCGATACGCTGGAAGCGCTGGGGCTGAAACGCGGCGAGTACATTATAAAGGTGAATAGCCGGAAGCTTCTCAGCGGCGTGCTCACTCTAGCAGGCGTACAGCCGGATAAAGCCGGAATCGTTCTGCGGGCGCTCGATAAATTTGATCGCTTGGGCGAAGCCGGCGTAATCGCGCTCTTAGGCGAAGGCCGCAAAGACGAGTCGGGAGATTTCGCTAAAGGCGCTGGCCTAAACCCGGATCAGGTTGCCAAGATCATGCGGCTCTTCACGGATGATGCGGACGATCTTACGACCGTAGCCGGATATGATGAACTTAAAGAGATCACCGAGATATTGAATTCTGCTGGTTATGATAAAGAGCGTATCACAATTGATCTAAGTGTCGTCCGTGGCCTCGATTATTACACCGGCGTTGTCTTTGAAGGGCAATTGACATTCCCCGTTCAGAACGAAGACGGCGAAACCGTTGTGTTCGGTTCGGTTGCGGGCGGCGGGCGCTATGACGATCTCGTCGCGCGCTTCACGGGGCAGCAGGTTCCGGCAACGGGCGTTTCCATCGGCGTTTCGCGTTTGATGTCTGCGCTCACGCAACGCAATCTCACGGACGGCGAAATGCAGCCGCTTGTGCTCGTGCTCGCGTTGGACGATGTGTCGCGCAGCTTCGCGATGGCGCGCGAATTGCGCGAGGCGGGTTTCCGCGCAGAGGCCTATGTAGGCACGAAGAAGTTCGGCGATCAGCTCAAATATGCCGACAAGCGCAATGCCGCCGTCGCGATCATCGAAGGTGCAGATGAGCGCGCGGCGGGTACGATCACGATCAAGAATCTGAAGGCTGATGCGCCGGCCGACACAAAAGATTTGCAGGATCGTGCTGCATGGCTCGGCGCGCGGCTTTCGCAGGTGACGGTTCCGCGCGGCGATCTCGTCAAATGCGTGAACGAGACACTTGGCAGGAAAGCATAAGATGGCGGGCTTCCCCACATACGACGCTACACAGCTTGCCGCGCTCGAAACGCAAGCAGCAGCGATCCTGTCCGTGTTCGCGGAGCGTGGCTATGCACGCACTGAACCGGCTGTGTTGCAGCCTTCGGAAATTTTCCTTGATCGTTCGGGCGAGGAAATCCGCAGGCGCACATTCCTGCTCACCGATCCGTCGGGCCGTGAATTATGCCTGCGTCCCGATCTCACCATCCCCGTGTGCCGCGAATATGTCATGAGCAAAGGCACATATCCCGCGCGCCTTTGCTACAACGGCCTCGCATTCCGCCATCAACCCGCCGAACCCAACCGCCCCACGCAATTCTATCAGGCGGGCGCGGAGCTGCTTGGTGCAACCGAACGAACCGAGGCCGATATCGAAATCGCGGGCGTTGCCGTCGCCGCATTGCACGCGGCAGGTCTCGATAAATTCGAGGTGAAGATCGGCGATCTCGGTCTTTTCTCCGCGCTCATCGATGCCCTTGACGTGCCATCGCAATGGCGTGACCGCCTGAAGCGCCACTTCTGGCGCGCGGGTTATTTCGAAGCGTTGCTCGAGCGGCTTTCGAATGGACGCGGCAGCGATACCCAGCGTCTGCTTGCGCATCTGGGCACGCTGGATGTCACGGACGCGAAACCGGCGTTCGAAGGATTGCTCGATCTTCTCGGCGAAGCGCCGCATGGCGCACGCACGCGGGAGGAGATTGTGGAACGTCTCATGGAGCAAGCGGCGGATGCTGCTTCCGTGCGCTTAGAGGCAAGCATCGCAAAACTCATCGCAGATGTGCTCGCGGTATCGGGCCCTGCGCCGCAGGCGCTTGATCACATTCGCGCGCTGACGAAAGCGGTGGGCGTTGCGCTCGATACGCCGCTCGCTGCGATGCAGGCGCGCCTCGATGCGCTTGCAAAGCTGAGCATCGATCCGTCGCGCATATCGTTTGCGGCGCGCTTCGGACGCAATATGGAATATTACACGGGCTTCGTGTTCGAGTTGTGGTCGCGCGATGCTGAAGGTGCCGTGCAGGTCGCGGGCGGCGGCCGTTATGATCGTTTGCTCGAGAATTTCGGCGCCGCGCCAAACACGCCCGCTATCGGTTGCGCGATCCGCACAGAGCGTGTGTTTGCTGCGCGGCGCGCGCAAGGAGCGCCCCGATGAGTGCGCTCACGCTCGCCATTCCGTCGAAAGGCCGTCTGCAAGAACAGGTGCGCGAGTGTTTCGCCGATGCAGGCATTCCGCTGAAACAGGCCGCGGGTTCGCGCGGCTATCGCGCCGCGCTCGGCGGACTGCCGGGCATCGATGTTATGTTGCTTTCCGCATCGGAAATCGCATCCGCGCTTGCGTCCGGCGAAGTGCATCTCGGCGTCACGGGCGAAGATCTTATCCGCGAAACGGAGGATGCCGCGGAGGCGCGCGTGATGTCCGTCATGCCGCTCGGTTTTGGTTTCGCGAATGTTGTCGTCGCCGTGCCGCAGGCCTGGATCGATGTTTCGACAATGGCCGATCTCGACGATGTGTGCGCGGCGTTTTTCCATCACCATCGCCGCCGTTTGCGCGTGGCAACGAAATACCTGAATCTTACGCGCGCCTATTTCGCCAAGGCTGGCATTGTGGATTATCGCATTGTCGAAAGTGCGGGTGCCACCGAAGGTGCCCCGGCCGCGGGCACTGCGGAAGCGATCGTGGATATCACGACGACGGGCGCCACGCTCGCCGCGAACGGCCTCAAAATCCTTGATGATGGTACAATCCTCGAAAGCCAGGCGCAATTGGCCTCGAGTCTTTCGATTGAATGGAGCGCTGCTCAGCGCGAGGCCGCATCGCAATTGCTTGCACGTTTCGCCGCGCGTGAGCGCGCGAAGACATGCCATGTGCTGCGCGTGCGCTTGGAGAAGAATGCCGCATCTGTTCTGCAGCGCCTCGCGAAAGACGCAAGTATCAGCGTGATCTCGCGGCCCGGTTCCGGCGAATCCGGAAATTATGCGCTTCTATGCCCATGCGCGAATTTGATGGCGGCGATGGCGAGTTTGCGCGCGCAAGGCTGCGCCGATGCCGTCACGGCGCAGGATGTGGAATATATTTTCGAGAACGAAAATCCCGTTTACGCACGCCTCATCGCGGCACTGGACGGAAATGCCTGAACTCCGCCGGCATGACGGTGAGACGATCGCGTATGAAATGCGCGAAGGCAAAGCGCCGGGCATCGTGTGGCTTGGCGGTTTCAAATCCGACATGGCGGGTACGAAAGCGACTGCGCTCGATGCGATGGCCGCGCGCGAGAGCCGTGCATTGCTGCGCTTCGATTATTTCGGTCACGGCAAATCTTCAGGCGAATTCCGCAAAGGCACGATCACGCGTTGGCGCGAAGACGCGCTTGAGGTTTTCGATGCGCTGACGCAAGGCCCGCAAATCCTGGTCGGCTCCAGCATGGGCGGATGGATTTCGCTGTTGCTTGCGCGTGCGCGGCCCGAGCGTATCGCAGGCATGCTGCTGCTTGCGCCTGCGCCGGATTTCACCGAAGCGCTCATGTGGCCGAGCCTGCCGGATGACGCGAAGAAACAAATCATGGAGCAGGGCGAATGGTCGTGGCCTTCGGAATATGACGAGGAGCCTTATCTGATCACGCGCACGCTCATCGAAGATGGCCGCAAGAACCTCATTCTGCATGAGCGCATTTCACTTCCGTTTCCCGTGCGTATCCTGCAGGGCATGAAGGATTCCGATGTGCCGTGGCGGCATGCGGTGAAGCTTGTGGAGGCCATCGATGGTGATGTCAGGCTGACGCTCGTCAAAGACGGCGATCACCGGCTTTCCACACCGCGCGATCTCATCCTCATCGAAGAAACGCTGAAAAATCTTATCGCGGATATCGAAACCGAATGAGGCCTATATATATAAGTCTGATGGCGTTGATGTTCGCCACGTCGGTTTTCGCAGCGAACAGTCCTGCACTCGTCAGCAGCAAGGAACGTTATATCCGCTGCATCGCGCTGGCGGAGCGCGATCCGCGAACGGGTTATGATCAGGCGAAAGCGTGGCGCGATGGCGGCGCTGCGGCGTCGCATTGCGAAGCGATCGCGCTTGTGAGCCTCGGTCATTATTCGGAGGCTGCCGGCATTCTCGCAAACCTCGCACGCAATGGCGCGACCGGCGACGCGGCGATGCGCGCGCAATTGTTCGATCAGGCGGGCAATGCGTGGCTGCTCGCCGAGCAGCCCGGCAATGCATTGCCGCTGTTCACGGCGGCGCTCGCGCTTGCGCCACATCAAGCTGACATGCTTGCAGACCGTGCTCGCGCGCGCGCGATGCACAAGGATTGGCCCGGCGCGGACGTCGACCTCACCACCGCCATCGGCATCGATTCCGAACGCGCGGATTTATATGTGTTGCGGGCGAGCGCGCGCCACGCCGAAGGCATGAAGGCCGAAGCGCGATCCGATATCGATCATGCCCTTGCCATCTATCC
Organism: Rhizomicrobium sp.; assembly: GCA_035483375.1. Lineage (GTDB taxonomy): Bacteria > Pseudomonadota > Alphaproteobacteria > Micropepsales > Micropepsaceae > Rhizomicrobium. The sequence continues at coordinate 12,645 of DATHQA010000045.1, forward strand.
GAATTATGCGGAGGCGCTTGTCGAGCGTGGCACACTGAAGCTCGAAAGTGGCGATACGGCAGGCGCGCGTGCGGATTGGGAAACAGTATTAAAGTCTTCCGACAGCGATGCCGTGCATGCTGCGCGGGATCGGCTTTCGGAGGTCGGCGCTACGCCGCCTGCGGCGCACTGATCGCCTGCCATTCCGCAAGAACTTCAGCATCGGATTCGGAATGTGCGCGCGTCGCGCCGAGCGCAGCAAACCGTTTTGGATCGAGTTGTAAGATCGCCCAAATCGCCGCTCCACGCACGAGTGGAGAGGAATCATCCAGCAATCGCTCGGCTTCAGGTACAAGCGATGCATCGCGCGAATTGCCGATGGCGATGAGAACATTGCGGATGAAACGATCACGGCCTAGGCGCTTGATCGGCGAGCGGCGAAACAATTCTCGGAAAGCCGCGTCGTCCAATTGAACGAGATCGGCAAGACGCACGTCCGCGAGCGACGTGCGCGCATGAAAGCGCGTCTCATGGCCTTCCTGCGCGAATTTGTTCCACGGACAGACTGCAAGGCAATCATCGCAGCCATAAATGCGGTTGCCCATTGCTTTGCGGAACGCGCGTGGGATCGGGCCTTTATGTTCTATCGTGAGATAGGAAATGCAGCGCCGCGCATCGATGCGATAGGGCGCGGTGAAGGCTTGCGTGGGGCAGGCGTCGAGGCATCGCGTGCATTGCCCGCAATGATCGCCATGCGGTTCGTCGGGCGGCAGATCGAGCGTCGTGAAGATCGAACCGATAAATAGCCATGAACCGAATTCGCGGCTCACAAGATTGGTGTGCTTGCCTTGCCAGCCGAGGCCTGCAGCTTGTGCAAGCGGTTTCTCCATCACAGGCGCCGTATCGATGAACACTTTCACATCGCCGCCGAATTCCGTCACGATGGATTGCGCTAGCCGCTTGAGCTTCGTCTTCAGCACGTCGTGATAATCGTCGCCGCGCGCATAGACCGAGATGTTGCCGCGTTCGGGAAAGGCGAAGTTTTCGAGCGCGTCTCCTTTCGGGGCATAATTCGCACCGAGCATAATGATGCTTCTTGCATCTGGCCACAGCGTGACAGGATCGGCTCTGCGATCCGCATTGCGCGCAAGCCAATCCATCGTGCCGTGGCGGCCTTCGGCAAGGAATGTTGCGAGATGTTGGGATGCTTCGATTGTCGCTTCAGCGCGCGCAAAACGCACGGCATCGAAACCCCCATCGCGCGCACGTTGGCGGATGCGATCAGAAATCGAGTTCGGCATAGTGGGGCGCAGGCGGCTGGCCCGGTACGCGGTCGGCCAGCAATGTACGGAACGCAGGCCGCGATTTCATGCGCAGATACCATTCGGCGGTGGACGGAAAATCCGTCCATGGCACCTCGCCGAAATAATCGAGCGCCGACAGATGCGCGGCCACGGCGAGATCGGCGAGCGTGCATTCCTTCGCCGCGAGATAGCCGCGCCGTTCGGCGGCAGCGCCAATGAGCGGCAGAAGCGGCTTCAACGTCTCGCGCGCCTGCCGGATCGTGTCCATGTCGGGCGTGCGGCGCGGATTGGCGCCCGTGAAGCGTGACGAGGCTTTCTCGAACACGATCTTGCGCGTGACGCTTTCATGCAGCGGCCCCATCGCCCAATCGAGCAAGCGCAGCGCCTCGGCGCGCGCGCTGCCGTCCTCCGGCGTCATGGGATAGTCTACATAATTGCCTTCCACATGATCCACGATGGCCCATAGTCCCTCGCAGCGCGTGCCATTGTCTTCAAATATGGGCAAATGCGCCGCGATATCATCCGCGCCGACATTGTCGCAAGGAATGCGTTTCTCGGCGACAAGAAGCCGCGCGAAACGCGAGGATGGCGCAAGCATCAAATGGGTCAATCGGCGCATGGCGACCAATCTAAAGAAGCCAAAAGTTAATCTCTATAGCCATGGTTGAACACACGCATCGAGATCGTCGCGCCGCACATCGCCCATGCGTGAGACAACAGTCTCGCTGCGGCGCGCCACGTAAGGCCCTGGATGGGCCGCGCGCCATTTGTCCGGGTCCGGAAGAATGGAGGCGAGGCGGGATGCTTCCTCAGGCGTCAGCTTCGCGGCGGAGGTTTCGAAATAAGCCTGCGCTGCCGCATCTGCGCCGAAATTGCCGTGCCCCCAATTGGCGAGGTTCAGATAGGCTGTCAGGATACGCTTCTTCGGCCACAGGAACTCCATGAGAACGGTGAGATAGGCCTCCATGCCCTTGCGGACCCAGCTTCGCACAGGCAGGAGGAACAGGCTTCGCGCCGTCTGTTGGCTGATCGTGCTCGCCCCGCGCAACCGGCCGCCGCGGTCGTGAACCTTCAGGGCGCTATTGATAGAATCCCAGTCAAAGCCGTGATGGATGCAGAATTTCTGGTCTTCCGAGGCTATGACGGCGCGAACAAGCGCGGGCGAGATGTCTTCTGCCTCCACCCAGCGATAATGCACGCGCTCGCCGCCAAAGGCTACGGACGCCATTTGCGGCGTTGCGGGAACGGGCACAAACCGGAAGGCGAGAATGAGCGCAATGGGCATGACAACCGTGATGCCCAGAATGGCCGAGATGATGTTGTAGGCCCAGCGGATGGGCTGCTTCTGGCGCTGTTCGGACGCGACTCGCGAATCCATGTTGCGCATTGTACCGCAAGGCGCGGGCAGGGCGGAAACTGCTATGGTCGGCGCGTGATTCCCGGAGGTGTGTGGCGATGCAGGATTTATTGAACACCATCCTGCTCGGTATCGTGGAGGGGCTGACCGAATTCCTGCCCGTCTCCTCGACGGCGCATCTGCTCATTGCGGAGCGGCTACTGGGCCTTGAAGGCGCGCGGTGGGAAGCTTTCACCATCATCATCCAGTTGGGGGCGATCCTTGCCGTGGTCGCGGTCTATTGGCGGAAGTTCGTGGACGTGCTCGTGGGCCTTCCGCGCGATGCCGAGGCAGGCTATTTCGCGCTGTCCGTCCTCATCGCGTTCTTGCCTGCTGCGGTCATCGGCGTTGTCGCGATCAAATTCATCAATGCGGTGCTGCTCAAGCCCACACTCGTCATGCCCGTGATCGGGGCGACGCTTATGGGCGGCGGCATCATCATCCTTATCTTCGAGCGGCTTGCGCCTACGCCGCGCTATCGCGACGGCGACAGGCTGCCGCTCAGCAAGGCGTTGCAGATCGGCTTCTGTCAGGTGCTTGCCATCGTGCCCGGCGTTTCGCGCTCGGGTGCCACGATCCTTGGCGGCGAATTGCTGGGCGTGGACCGCAAGGCGGCCGCGCTTTTTACATTCTATCTTGCGGTGCCCACGATGTTCGGCGCATCCGTGTTCGAGCTTTACAAGAAATGGCACGAGCTTTCGGCGGCCGACGCGCCGTCCATCGCGCTCGGCTTCGCGGTTTCGTTCGTAGTCGCCTATTTCGTCGTGCGGCAGTTCATCGATTTCATCGGCCGCTACGGATTGAAACCGTTCGGCTGGTATCGCATCGCGGCGGGTGCAGCTATTTTTGCGGCGCTCGCGCTGCACTGATGTCCTGATACTGCCCCTCGCGGCGGAAGCGCCACAGATAGCTCGGCAGAACGGCTTCAAGCGAATCCGGCCTGATGCCGAGATCAGCAAGCGTCAGCGCGCCATCCGAAACGACATTGTCGGTCTTGAGGAATGTCACCTGATCAGGCGTCAGCAGCGTGCCGGGCAGGAATTGCAGGACGAACGCCTTACTATAGGCAATCCAATACGGAAACGGAACGAGAAGCCGTTTGCGGTCGATTGTGCGCAGGATGATCTCGAAAATCTCCTTGAACGAATAGACGCTCGGTCCGCCAAGTTCATAGGTCTTGCCGCGCGTGGTTTCATCGCGCACGCAAATGTGGATCGCTTCGGCGACATCACCGACAAACACAGGCTGGAATTTCGTATGGCCGCCGCCGATGAGCGGCAGCGCGGGCACGAAACGCGCAAGGCTCGCGAATTTGTTGAAGAAATTGTCCTCTGGACCGAACACAAGCGAAGGCTTCAGGATTGTGGCATCGGGAAACGCGTGCCGCACCGCTTCGTCGCCTTTCGCTTTGGTGCGCGAATAGACGGATTCCGAATTCGTGGCTATGCCGACCGTCGAAACATGCACAAGCGTTTTGACGCCAGCCGCCTTCGCGCATTTCGCGATCGTCGCGGGCGCTTCGACATGGATCGCCTCGAAGCCCTGTCCGCCCGCCGGATGGAGAATGCCCACGAGATTAATGGCCGCATTCGCGCCCGCAAGCGCTGCGCTCACCTGCGCCTCGTCGCGCACATTGCATTTGACGATCTGGATCTGGCCCACATGGCCTGCAGGCAACAGGTAGTTGGCGAGATTGGGGTAGCGCACGGCCACGCGCACGCGATATCCGGCTTGCGCGAGGAAACGCACGGCATGGCGGCCCAGAAATCCCGATCCGCCGAAAACGGTGACAAGCGTGTCGTTCATGGCCCTGCTTCTATCGGATGGCGGGGCGGAAGGAAAAGCACCAAGCGCTCACTCCTGCACATATTTTCGCTCACCCGTTTTGGGATCGACATAGACGGTGACAGGCTTGCCCGTGCGGTCGTCCATGAAACGTTCGGCTGTCCTGACCCAGCTGCCGCCAGGCGTAGCGTTCTCTACGGGCTTATAGATCACGCGCTCGTAGATCGTGCCGAGCAGCAGCAGCGCGCCCCAGAACGCGAAGACAAAGCCGGGCGGACACGCTCCCGCCAATAGGGCCGCGAGCCCGCCCACGAACGATACCGCCGCAATCGCGATGATGACGTTACGGAGCATTCTCGGGTTCCAGGATCACGGCCGTGCCATAGGCCACGATTTCGCTCATGGTCTGGCCGATCTCGGAGGAATCGAAGCGCATCATCACCACCGCATTCGCGCCCATGGCGGTGGCGTTGCGCACAAGCCGGTCCACGGCCTGCCGCCGCGTTTCCTCCAGCAGGGTGGTGTATTCGTGGATCTCACCACCGATGATGGAGCGCAGGCCCGCCATGATGTTCCCGCCCAGCCCACGCGAGCGCACGACAAGGCCGAACACCTCACCCAGCGTCTGCCGCGTGCGATAGCCCGCCACTTTCTCAGTTGTCGCCACGAGCATGGAAGGCCTCCTTCGCCGATTCTTCGCCAGTTTGCGCGATGCGCGCGCCCCTGAACAGGGCTTTGGCTGGAGGCAATATGGCAGGCTTGTGTGAACGGGGCTTTGCGTTGACAGGCTTGAGCGTGGCTCCTAATGATCGCCGCGCCTGAGGCGCCCAGATGGCGGAATTGGTAGACGCACTAGTTTCAGGTACTAGCGCTGCAAGGCGTGGAGGTTCGAGTCCTCTTCTGGGCACCATTTGTTCTTTCGCCTACGTGCGCGGAAGATCGCAGCGGCCCCAAAACCCAACATAATACCGATTTTTCTGTTCGCCATCGTTCGCTCGCGCTCTGGCCCAGCCGGAAAATTTCTGGGTATTTTCTGGGTACGGAGGGGGGCTGAAAATACCCTCTGGGTACGAAAATCTCTTCGCCGGGGGAGATCGCAAAAGTGCCGCTAACAGATGTCAAATGCCGTGGTGCTAAGCCCGGCCCAAGCCGCAAGAAGCTCTCCGACGGGGGCGGCTTGCAGCTTTGGGTACAGCCCAGTGGCGCTCGCCTGTGGCAGCTCGTCTACCAGTTCCAGGGCAAGCAGACCCAGCTCGCACTCGGCCCTTATCCTCAGGTGTCTTTGATTGAGGCGAGGGCGCGCCGCGAAGAGTTAAAGGCGAAAATTCGTGCGGGAATAAACCCGGCGGAAGAGAAGCGTCGTCTCGAATCTGAGCCAGTGGGGCCGGGCGATACTTTCAAAGATGTCGCCTTGGAATTTATCGACAAATGTCGTCGAGACAATTTGGCGGGACCGACGATGATCAAGAAGGAATGGCTTCTGGACTTCGCGTACCCCGAATTGGGCTCGAAGAGGGTCTCAGAAATACGCCCCGTCGAAGTTTTGAAGGTTATCCGTCCCATCGAATTCAAAGGCAATTTGGAAACCGCCCGTCGGCTCCGCGCAATAATAGGCCAAGTTTGTAGGTATGCGGTCGCCACGGGACGAGCCGAAATTGATCCGACACCGGTACTACGAGGCGCTATCAGCCCTCCGAAAGTGACCCATCGCGCCGCGATCTTGGGCCCCAAAAAATTTGGCGGTTTGCTGCGCGCCATAGACAGCTTTGAGGGGCAGCCAACCACAGTCGCGGGACTGAAGTTGATAGCGCTGCTCTTTCCGCGTCCGGGCGAACTCCGCCATGCAGAATGGTCAGAATTTGATTTTCAAAAATCAATTTGGACAATCCCAGCCGGGAAAACAAAAATGCGCCGCGAGCATCAGATATTTCTCGCCCGCCAAGCCACCGAGATTCTGGTCGAGCTGCAAAAGATCACCGGTCATCGCAAGCTCTTGTTTCCCAGCTTTCATGGCAGCGCAAAGCCGATCTCCGAAAACACTCTAAATGCAGCCTTACGAAGGATGGGCTACGGCCAAGACGAAATGACGTCCCATGGTTTCCGTGCGAGCGCGTCGACTCTTCTCAATGAATCCGGAAAATGGTCCGCTGACGCCATAGAACGACAGCTTTCCCATGTTGAATCGAACACGAGCAGGGGACCTTATTCGCGAGGTGTCTATTGGGAGGAGCGCGTAAAAATGATGTCATGGTGGGCGAATTATTTGGATCAGCTCCGAAAAGGAGCGGCAATTCATCCGTTTAGAAAAAGGGCGTAATTATCGACCAGTAATATCATATCGGTATCTAACCGTTTGTCTTTCCTGTTTTATTCTCTTGTCATAGTTTGCTCGGGTACCCGCAAAAGTACCCATTTCGCGACTTTCTATAGCACCAATTTTTCGTTTTCGCTTGGATTGAGAAAAGGGTATCGACCGAAAGCGGGTATCGCTGCCGCTAGGAAGCGCGGCGTGGTTTTCGGTAATCCCCGGTTGAAGGCCAGGGATAAGGAGACGATCGCAAAGATCGTTCAGGCTAGGGATGAGACCCACGTCACCCAGCTCATCGACATCATGGACACCTTTATCCCAACGGTCCTGCGGACGCGGCCGACCAAGCCCTGGCCTGAAGTGGCCGATGCCGTGTCCAGGGCCACCGGTGTCGCTTGGACGGTCGAACGACTCAGGCGAAGTGTCCGGCGGCTGGCGGGAGAGGGGATGGTCGATCGCAAGGTCTTTGGGAAGGCTCCGCGGCCGGCGCAGTGAGGAGCTCGCCGTGCTTGTGCGGGGCCTCGCTTTGACCAATCCAGGACTATCTCTTCGTGGTATAGGCGGGCAGCTGGAGGCAATGAAGATTAAGACACCGGCCGGCAAGGCAACGTGGACTGTCGCATCCGTTGCCCATCTCCTCCAGAAAGTGCCCGAGGCCCCTAACGTTTAGTTCGAACAACGGGTGCCCTGTCACCAAGAAAGCGATGTTATGCCGATACCAAAAGCTGAGGAGACGGCCGCCAAGCAACCCCACGACCTTCACACTTTCATGGCCCAGGTCACCGATGAGATCAGTTCCGAGTATCGCCGCATCTACGCGCGCGCAGCGGAAGATCCGGGAACGGCCGGAGACGAGGGAGAGGAAAACTGGGCCACCCTGCTTCGCGAATGGCTCCCCCCGACCTATCACATCGAAACTAAGGGACGACTTATTGGTACCGACGGCACCTTGTCGCCGCAAATTGATCTGCTTGTGCTTAAGCCAAGTTATCCGCGCAAACTAAGAGAAAAGAAGGTTTGGCTGGCCGGCGGCGTAGCGGCAGCTTTCGAGTGCAAAACCACGATACGCGCTGATCATATCGCCGCATCTGCAGAGAGGTGCAGGCAATTCAAAAGCCTCTTTAAGCCACGGACCGGCACCCCGCGCCGGGAGCTAAAATCACCCCTCATTTACGGCACGCTGGCGCACTCTCACGCATGGAAAGAAAAAGGCTCCAAACCCGTCGACAACATCAACCGCTTGCTTGGAGATGCGAGTGCGGGCGCGGCAAAACCAAGCGACGTCACCGACTTCCTCTGTATTGCTGATTTGGGCACGTGGCACACAATGGGCGTAGCAAAGTATGAAGCATCGTGGGTTGCACCCGAAGACGCTGCTGAGTTGCAACACGCGTTCGGAGGGCCTTGGGGGGTTCAGACCGCAACGATGTGTTCAGCCGTAGGTCACGAAAGACAAGAAGAGAATTTTCGTCCAATCGGGGCGCTCATCGCCCTCTTAACGCAAGAACTCGCTTGGGACGACACCGCGGTCCGAGATTTAGCCGATTACTATCGGCTTGCGAACCTATGGGGGCGGGGAAGGGCTTGCCTAGGTTGTGGCCTGCTTCCGTTTATTCCGAGGAGGTCAGAACAAAGATATCCCAGGGCTTTTTGCGCAATGGAGGTGATTGGGACGAGTGGAACATCGCGGTCCTCTGAATGTTTTTGTCGATGAGCTAACGAATGTCGAAGACGAGAAACAATCACTATGTCCCGCAGTGGTACCAAGAAGGCTTCTTTGAAGCGGGCCAGACCACTCTAGCATATTTGGATTTAGCGCCTCAGCGTTTCGAACTCCCGGACGGCCGAGTAAAATTCGGCCGCAATATGTTTACATCACCGACTTCGCGCTGCTTCGGGCAGCGCGACCTGTATTCAACGTTCTTTGGCACCTCGATCAACGATGAGATCGAAAGGCGCCTTTTTGGCAATATTGATACGAAGGGGTCGAATGCCGTAAAGGCTTTCATAGCAACAGATGTATCTGGGTGGCATCGCCACTTTCAGACCTTGTTTGAATATATTGACATTCAAAAAGTCCGTACCCCTAAAGGTCTAGACTGGCTGAAGGCGCAATATCCTTCACTCACACAGAACGAACTGATGTGGGAAATGCAGGGCATTCGAAACATGCACTGCACGATTTGGACCGAAGGTGTACGCGAGATTGTCTCGGCAGAGGATGCTAATGCAAAATTCATCATCAGTGACCATCCCGTCACTGTTTATAACTACGCTATCCCGCCAGACGGTGAGCCGTGCCACTATCCATATGATCCAGGCATCGCACTGAAGGGGTCCCAAACCTTATTCCCCCTAAATCGAAACTTCTGTCTAATCCTGACCAATCTGGAATATGCACGCGATCCCTCGGTTCGCCCGATGGACAAACGTACCTTCGCGCGCAATTTCAGACACTCGATGGTGCGAACCGACGCTTTCATTCGGACTCGAAAGCTTGGAAATCTTGAAGTTGCACAAATCAACCGGGTGCTGAAGTCCCGCGCTCGTCGTTTCATTGCTGCGGGACGTTCCGAGTGGCTTTATCCCGAACAAGCCGCACCGGGACCATGGGAAGGTATTCGCCAGTCTCTCATTCCCCCGAAAAACAGTCTATTTCTTTTCGGTGGAGAGCTCTTCGCCAAATTTAATGATGGTCATGTCCACTACCAGGACGAATTTGGACGAACCGAAAAGCAGCGTGACTTCCTTCTAAAGCCGGCTTTGCCAAAGCCCTTACGTGACACTGATGCGTGCGGATGCGGCTCAGGAAGGCGCTTCGGCGATTGTTGTCGGTCGAAGCCGATTGCAAAACGCCCCAGCTGGAACGAGTGCAGCATCCGCGAGCGCAATATCATGCTGTATAACGCCATCTCGAACGTCCTCAAATTGAAGTCAGACTCCGACTGGGTTGCAGTACGACGGGAATTGACTGACGAGCAGATCAGCGAAGTTTATCACTTGTATGAAGGGCTGTGGCCGCTTGAAACGGATCTACTGCATCTTCTTCCGAAACCAGACGAAGAACCTCGCGCCATTTACACCGGGAATATCCACCCATCGACTATCGCAGCATTCGCCGTAGCTGCACCGCTGTATTTTGGCCAGGTCATCATCCAGCAGCCATTTTTACATGCTGGAACGGTCAAAAAGGAATTCAGCCCTGTCGAAAACCCAAAGCTTTATCGACGGGAATTCTTGAGCAGCGTACTATTGTTCTTCAGCCTGATGCCGCTCATTGGCCAAGGATTGGTCAATCTCATTCCTGATCCATGCGACTTTGATCCACATTTGCGAAGTCAAATGTGGGACATGGCTAGGGCCCGCTCGACGGGATTACGCGTCAATATACACGAAGACGCTGTCTTTGAGCGCCTGATGAAGGAAGACTATAAGCGAGACATGTTGATGATGCCGCAAGATGCGTTGCGCGCACGCATCTTAAAATCTTCGCCTGAGCTCAAAGAAGATGAGATCCAGGACTTCTTGGCCCGTATCGAGCGCTTAAAAGAAGACGATCCTTTAGCTGTCCTACAAGACGACTCCCTCGGCGGAGGCGAAAAAGGCGGGCAGCTGAGGATGATGAAACTGGCACCCAATTTTGAGATTACGCTCTATCTGGCGCAAGCAACTGGATCTTCGATTGTTACCGACAACCTTTTCCGTTGGAATGAAATCAAACGGGCGATGAGACCAAGCAATCCGCTACGGCCGGCACCGCTGCCAGAACTCGCTTCCGCCATTTCTCGATCGACATTTGCATATCCACCAGACACGTCGGATGTCCTCAATTTGGCGGCATCTGAAGCCTTTCAGGTATACCCGGCGGTAATGCGGGACGTTTACAAATATCTTTCAAAATATCCGGAGCGCGGCGCCAAACATAATGTTGAGCAACGCCTCACCGCTCGCTTTCAACGCGCCCATGCGTCGGCGCAAAAGTTGGTTGGTTCATCCGGCGTAGCGGCAAATGAAGGTCGTATTCAATGCGTCTTTGCGAGCGGAGGGATCCAGGACAATAGCGTCAATCGTCTTTTGTTGATGTCGAGTTCTGAAGCACACTTGCCTAATGTCCCGATGGCTTTCTACATGT
>DATHQA010000046.1:0-8546 GCA_035483375.1 Rhizomicrobium sp.
GCGGCGAGACAGCGGCTCACTTCATATGCGAAATCCACATGTCCCGGCGTGTCCATGAGATTGAGGACGTATGTTTCGCCGTCTTTCGCCTTGTATTCGAGGCGCACGGTCTGCGCCTTGATTGTGATGCCGCGTTCGCGCTCGATATCCATGGAATCGAGCACCTGGTCTTTCATTTCGCGGCTCGAAAGCCCGCCCGTCGTCTGGATAAGACGGTCGGCAAGCGTCGATTTGCCATGGTCGATATGCGCGACGATGGAAAAATTGCGGATTTTGGAAAGCTCGGTCATCAGCTGCGCAAACTTCCGCCCGTGGCTTTGGTGACGGCGGCGACGATGTTCTGCGCGATGGCATCGATCTCCGCATCGGTCAATGTTTTGTCTTTCGGTTGCAGGCGCATCGCGATGGCGAGCGATTTCTTGCCGTCTGCGACGCCTTTGCCTTCGTAGAGATCGAACAATTCGATGCGCTCGATGAGATTGCGTTCGGCATTCTTCGCCGCACGCAGCACATCTTCCGCCGAGACCTTCGTATCCACGACAAACGCGAAATCGCGTTCGATGGCCTGATAGGGCGAAGGATTGAATTGCGCGCGCGCCTTACCTTTCGCTTTCGGTTCGGGGATCGCGTCGAGATCGATCTCGAAGGCAGCGACGGGACCTTTGATATCGAACGCGGCGAGAATTTTCGGATGCACTTCGCCGAAAACGCCAAGCGTTTTTGGACCGAGCGCGAGCGTGCCGGAGCGGCCGGGATGATACCAGGCTTGCGCGCCTGCTTTGACAGGCGCGTTCATCGCCGCACCCATCGCAGCTTCAAGACTTGCGAGCATGTCGGCTTTCGCATCGAATGCGTCCGCCGCGTGACCTGATTTCGCCCAGCTGCGCACCGCTTCGCCCACTCGAATACCTGCGGCAACACTCGTTTGTGCACCGGGCATGCCGCTTGCGAAAGCAGGGCCGATCTCGAACAGCATTTGCTGCGCGAAACCGCGCGCCTGATTGCGCGCGGCAGCGGCAAGCAGTGATGGCAACAGCGAAGGCCTCAGCGCATCCATATCGGATGCAATGGGGTTTTCGACTTGACGCGCATCATCGCCGCCGCCGAACAAAGCGGCGTGCGCGCGCGGAATAAAGGAGTAGGAAACCGTCTCGTCGAATCCGCGTGCGGCGAGCGCGCGCCGCATGATGCGTTTGCGGCGTTGCGATGGTGTCAGCGTTGCATGCGCAATGGCATCGGGCCGCGACATCGCAACGGACGGCACATGATCGAGGCCGTGAATACGCACGATCTCTTCGACAAGATCGGCGGGCTCGGACATGTCGCTGCGCCATGACGGCGTCGTCACGCGCAAAACGCTTCCGTCTTCGATTGTGAAACCGAGTTTCGCCAGGATGCGGACAATCTCGTCCTTGCCGACATCGAGACCGGCAAGCCGCTTCACGGCGGCGGGCGTGAATTCGATGGTCTTCTTCAAATTCGGCGGCGCACCCGCAACGACGATCTCGGACGGTTCGCCGCCACAGAAATCGAGGATCATCTTCGTCGCAAGTTCGAGGCCCGGTACAACGAATTCGGGATCGACGCCGCGCTCGAAACGATAACGTGCGTCCGAAAGAATGCCGAGTATACGGCCTGTGCGCGCGACCGTGATCGGATCGAACCATGCGGATTCGACGAACACATCGATCGTGGATTCGGTGCAGGAGGAATCCTCGCCGCCCATGACACCTGCGATGCCGCGCGCGGCTTCGTCATCGGCGATAACGACCATTTCCGAATCGAGCGTGTAGGTCTTGCCGTCGAGCGCGAGCAATTGCTCGCCGTCTTTTGCGAAACGCGCGCGCAGATTGCCTTTGAGCTTCGCCGCATCGAACACATGCAGCGGCCGCCCGCGATCCAGCGAAAGGAAATTGGTCACGTCTACCAGTGCTGAAATCGGGCGCAGACCCACGGCTTTCAGATAATCCTGAAGCCATTTGGGGGATGGCCCATTCTTCACACCGCGAATGAAACGGCCCGCAAACATCGGCGCGGCACTTTCCTCGCCGGGCTGAAAATCGAGCGCGGTCTTGATGGGCGACACGAATTTTCCGGGCACAGGCGAAAGGTCGCCTTCGCGCAAACGGCCCATGCCTGCCGCGGCCAGATCGCGCGCAATGCCGTAAACACATGTCGCATCGCCGCGATTGGGCGTGATCGAAACGTCGATCACCGCATCGTTGAGGCCGAGCGCGTCGGTAGCGGGCGCGCCCACTTTCGCATCCGCCGGCAATTCGATGATGCCGTCGTGATCGTCGCTGAGAAGCATCTCGCGCCCCGAACACAACATGCCGCGCGATTCCACGCCGCGGATCGTACCGATCTTCAACACTTCGCCGTTTGCTGGAATAACGACGCCCGGTTTCGCGAACACGGCCTTCATACCCGTATGCGCATTCGGCGCACCGCAGACGACCTGCACAGGCTCGCCTGCACCTGTGTCCACCATGCACAGCTTCAGCTTGTCGGCATTGGGATGTTTCTCCGCCGACACGACATAGGCGACCGTGAAATCCTTCAGCCGCGCGCCCGCATCCTCCACCGATTCCACTTCAAGGCCGATGGAGGTGAGCTTGTCGGCAATCGCGGCGGCATCCGAATCCGTCTCGAGCGGATTTTTGAGCCATGACAGCGTGAATTTCATCGGCTCAACCCTCCATCGAGAGTTGGAATATCGAGCGCGGCGAAACCATAATGCTTGAGCCAGCGCAGATCGGATTCGAACATGGGGCGCAAATCGGGAATGCCGTATTTGAGCATCGCGAGGCGGTCGAGCCCGCAGCCGAATGCGAAACCCTGATAACGCGACGGATCGAGCCCGCACATTTCCAGCACGCGCGGATGCACCATGCCGGAGCCTGCGAATTCGAGCCAGTCATTGCCTTCGCCGAATTTTATTTGCCCGCCAGACCGGTCGCAACGCAGATCCCATTCCACGCTCGGTTCGGTGAACGGGAAGAAGCTCGGTCGCGCGCGCATCTCCACGCGCGGCACTTCGAAAAACGCTTTGGCGAATTCTTCCATCACCCATTTGAGATGGCCGAGATGGGTTTCCTCGTCGATTACAAGGCCTTCGATCTGATGGAACATCGGCGTATGCGTTGCGTCGGAATCGCGGCGGTAGGTGCGACCTGGCGCAATGATGCGGATAGGCGGCTTTTGCGCCAGCATCGTGCGCACCTGCACGGGCGAAGTATGCGTGCGCAGGACGTGCTGCGAACCGTCGGCTTTTTGTTGGCCTAACGCTTCGCTGCTTGAGGCCGTTTGTTTTGCTATATAGAAAGTATCATGCATCTGCCGCGCGGGATGATCCGGCGGGATGTTCAGCTTCGTGAAATTGTAATCGTCATATTCGACGTCCGGCCCTTCGGCGACGGCGAAACCGAGATCGGCGAAGATCGTCGTGATTTCATCCAATACTTGCGAAACGGGGTGGATGGAACCGCGCGGTTCGGGCCGCACAGGCAATGTCACATCGATGCGTTCGCCCTGAAGCCGCGTATTCAACGCTTCGTCGGCGAGCGCATTCTTCCGTGCAGCGATCGCGTCGCTCACGCGGTCGCGCAAACCATTGATGAGCGGGCCTTGTACTTTACGCTCGTCGGGGCTCATGCCGCCAAGCGTCTTCAAAAGCTCGCTGATGCCGCCCTTCTTGCCCAGCGCCGATACGCGCACGGCCTCAAGCGCGGCTTCGTCGGGAGCAGACGCAATCGCGGCCAGAACATCGCGCTCGAGAGTTTGAATATCGCTCATCATTCGACCCCGGATGGAACGGCTTGAATCACGGCCTTGGCCGAATGCCAAGGCCTGCCAGCTCCGGTGGTCCTTTTATTGTCGCGCAATCTGACACGAACCGCTTCGCACTTCGTGGGATTGCGCTCCTGAAAGATTAGGCGGTCGCCTTTTCCACCAGAGCCGTGAACGCGGCGGGCTCGGCAATCGCGAGATCGGCCAGGATCTTGCGATCCACTTCGATGCCCGCCTTGGCCAGCCCGCTGATAAATCGGCTGTAGGTGATGCCGTTGAGGCGGCAGGCGGCATTGATGCGCTGGATCCAGAGCGCGCGGAAATTCCGCTTCTTCTCCTTGCGGCCGATATAGGCGTGCTGGAGCGAGCGGTCGACGGCCGCATTGGCGCTTGTGATCGTATTCTTGCGGCGGCCGTAAAAACCTTTGGCCTGCTTGAAGACGCGCTTGCGGCGGGCATGGGAGGCTACGGCGCGGGGAGAACGGGACATGGCTTTTCTCCCTCAACCGTAAGGCATCCAGCGCTTCACGCGCTGGGTTTCGGAATCGGACATGGTCGAACTGCCACGCAGGGTACGGATCTGCTCGTTCGACCGCTTGATCATGCCATGGCGCTTGCCGGCCTGGCCGTGCTTGATCTTGCCGTTCGCAGTGAAGCGAAAGCGCTTCTTAGCGCTTGATTTCGTTTTCATTTTGGGCATTTCGCGTCTCCTTATAGCCCGTTGGGGCCGGTCGCATTCGGGGTCGCCACGGCATGCCCTTTCGCCGGGCGGCCCGAAAGAGGGCGCGTCATATACGGGCAGGCTGGATAAGGCAAGGCCGGGTCGCGCTTGAGACGGCCGCGCCCCCGCTCTAGGCTCAACCCGATATTGAAAGGGAGCCATCCCGTGTTTGATGAATTCAAGAAATTCGCGATGCGCGGCAATGTAGTCGACCTCGCCGTCGGTGTGGTCATCGGCGCGGCCTTTACCGGAATCGTCAACTCGCTCGTCAAGGATATGCTCATGCCGCCGCTTGGCTGGGCGGTCGGCGGCATCGACCTCTCCAATTTCTTCATCACGCTGAAAGGCCCCATAACCCACACGCTTGCCGAAGCGCAGAAGGCGGGCGCGGTGACGATCAATTATGGCCTCTTCATCAATGCGATCATCAATTTCCTCATCGTCGCGATGGCGCTGTTCCTGCTTATCCGTTCGCTGAACCGGCTCATCGCACCCAAGCCTGCCGAGCCCGCAGCGCCGCCGCCCCCGCCGGAGGACACGCTGCTGCTGCGCGAAATCCGCGATTCACTGAAGGGCCGTCCATGAGCACGGAAAAAACAGACGCCGAATGGCGCGATGAACTTTCGCCCGAGCAGTATCAGGTGCTGCGCCAATGCGGCACCGAACCGCCGGGGTCAAGTCCGCTCAATGTGGAAAAGCGCGAAGGCGTTTTCCACTGCGTGGGCTGCGGTGCGCCGCTGTTCGATTCCGACACCAAATACGAAAGCGGTTCGGGCTGGCCCAGTTTCTGGCGCCCGCGCGAAGGCGCGGTCGGCACGAGTGAAGACGGTTCGCTCGGCATGCGCCGTATCGAAGTGCATTGTGCGCAATGCGGCGGGCATTTGGGTCACGTATTCCCGGATGGGCCGCAGCCTACGGGCCTGCGTTATTGCATGAACGGAACAGCGCTCGCGTTCACTCCTAAATAATGGTCACGCTCAATCGCATCTATACGCGCTCCGGCGACAAGGGCGAAACAGCGCTTGGTGACGGTACGCGTCTGCCCAAACATGCGCTGCGCATCGAGGCTTATGGCACGGTCGATGAGACGAATGCGGCCGTGGGCTTGGCGCGTTTGCATGCCGATGATGCGCTTGATCAGATGCTCGCGCGCATCCAGAACGATCTGTTCGATCTCGGCGCAGATTTGTGCGTGCCGCCCGATGGCCGCAAAGGCAATGCTGTTTTGCGCATTGCGCAGGCGCAGGTCGATCGTCTCGAACATGAGATCGATGCGATGAATGCCGAGCTTTCGCCGCTCACGTCTTTCATATTACCGGGCGGTTCGCATGCCGCGGCGCATCTGCATCTTGCACGCACCGTCGCGCGGCGCGCCGAACGACTTATCGTTGCATTGGCAGAAAAAGAAACGGTCGGCGCGGAAGCGGTGAAATATATCAACCGGCTTTCCGATCATCTGTTCGTCGCAAGCCGTTACGTGAACGACAAAGGCACGAAAGACGTTTTGTGGGTGCCCGGGGCTAACCGTTAGCTTGCTTTTCTTCCAAACAAAAACGCGAACAACACGCCAAGCACGCCTGTTACGCCCCAGCCGGGTAATGTGAGCAATGAGTTAAGCGCACCCGCCCCGCCATGACTATCGAGCCAATGATGCGCATGGCCGAGGCCTTCGGGGCTTGCTACAGCCCAGATCTGTCCAAGCGAACGCACGGTGAGTTGCCCGCCTCTTTCGAGCGACGTGATCATATCTGCGCCGAGCAGGAGCAATGCCGTCACGATGAGCACGAGACTTACAAGCCGCAGCATCGTGCCGAGCAGCTTGGGAGGTTTCACATTGCCCAGCCGTCCCGGGGCACCGTTGGGTTGACGCTCCGGCCCCTCCTTGCGCGAAAGGAACGCAAGCACATGCGCGTTATAAAGAGCGGGAATACGCATCAGCCGCCGGGCCGTGGATAAAGCGTGCCGTCCTTGTGCTCATACCAGCCTTTGCTGCTGTCGATGCGCAGGTCGATATCGGGATATTCGCACACGTCCTTGCCGCCAGAACGCGTGCCGATTTCGAGATAGACGACCATCGCATCCGATTTGTTGATGAGATGATGGCCATTGGCGACATTCTTCGGAAACGCAGCGCACTCGCCCGCGCGCAAAATCTCTTCACCTGCATCGGTGATAAGCGTCACTTCGCCCGAAATTATGTAGACGAATTCGTCATCGGCGCTGTGCCAATGGCGCTGGCTCGACCATTGGCCCGGCGGCAATTGCGTAAGGTTCACACCGAAATCGGAAAGCCCGCCCGCATCGCCCAATCCCTGCTTGATGCGATCCACCGCGTTTTCGTTATACGGCGCGGGATAGGACGAACCTTTGCGCTGATAGACTTTCGCGACATCGATCTTGGGCATGGTTCACGCTGCCTTTCCGCGCACGCGTGCTTTAGGTAAATCAATCGGCAACTCGGCGTTCATTTTCTGAAGCGCTTCGTCGATGATCCACATTTGCGAACTATGCCGCAAATCAAGCAATCGCCGCACGGAATTTTCCGGCATGCCGAGTTGTTGTGCCAGTTTTATTTTCGACCAGCGGTGATTGCGCATCGCCTCATAAACCGCAAGCTTCGCGGTCACGAGCGACGGCAACACGATACGCTCGCCTTTGAATGGAGGCCGAGGGATCGGTCTTCCAGCCTTCACATAACCTTCAAGCGCGGCGATGAGACAATCCTGCGCATTCTCAAATGCTTCTTCCTTCGTTGTACCTTCGGTCAAGGCTTCCGGAATTTGCGGAAAGCGGACGAACCACCAGCCGTTTTCCTGGCGCTCCAATTTGTAGGGATAGCCAAATGCGACATGCACCATGTCAGTTCTCCAGATCATTCCGCGTGAGCCCAAGCTGATCGAGCATCGCTTTGAGCAAGCCGGGACCGATTTCCTTGCGCCGATCCTTCAGCGTTGTGAAATGCTTGCCATAGTAAAGGCGGCCATGACTGCCTTTGCCGTGTCCCGCGTCGAACTAGACAATCACACCGCGCTTGCGGCCGACTTTCTTGATGCGCCGTTCGAATTCATGGCCATTCACACAGATATGTTCGCACACATCTGTGCGATCTGCAAGGAGACAAAAGAGAAAGCCGCCCGTAGGAGTAGGTCCCGCGGGCGGCTTTTAGGTCTGCGTCATACGCAGAAATCAACCCGGCTGCGGGGCGCCCGCTTCTGCTTCCTGTTTCTTCGACAGGTCTTCGCCTGTGACTTGATCGACCTGTTTCATCGACAGGCGCACCTTGCCGCGATCGTCGAAGCCCAGAAGCTTCACCTTTACGGCCTGGCCTTCGCTGACCACATCGGAAGTCTTCGCCACGCGCTTGGGCGCGAGTTCGGAGATGTGGACGAGGCCGTCCTTGGGCCCAAAGAAATTCACGAAGGCGCCGAAATCCATCACCTTGACGATCTTGCCGTCATAGATCTCGCCCACTTCGGGTTCGGCGACGATGCCGCGGATCCATTTGAGCGCGGCTTTGATCGACTCGCCGTCGGCGGACGCGATCTTCACCGTGCCGTCGTCTTCGATGTTGATCTTGGCGCCGGTCTTCTCGACGATCTCGCGGATCACCTTGCCGCCCGAACCGATCACTTCGCGGATCTTGTCGGTCGGGATTTTGATCTGCTCGATGCGCGGCGCGTGTTCGCCCAATTGATCGCGCGAGTGGGTGATGGCTTTCGCCATTTCGCCCAGAATGTGCAAGCGCCCGCCCTTCGCCTGATCCAGCGCCACGCGCATGATCTCTTCGGTGATGCCGGCGATCTTGATGTCCATCTGCAGCGATGTGACGCCGTTTTCGGTGCCCGCCACTTTGAAATCCATGTCGCCGAGATGATCCTCGTCGCCAAGAATGTCGGAGAGCACAGCGTAACGCTCGCCTTCGAGGATCAATCCCATCGCGATGCCCGCGATCGGACGCGTGATCGGCACGCCCGCATCCATGAGCGCAAGCGATGTGCCGCACACCGTCGCCATCGAGGACGAACCGTTCGACTCC
>DATHQA010000047.1:0-6467 GCA_035483375.1 Rhizomicrobium sp.
GATGAGGTGATCGAGATAGCGAGCCTTTCGACGGGCAAGGTGTTTGTGCGTGAGATCGGTTTGTTCCGCACGTTGGTCGCCACGCGCGATAATGTCCAACTTTCGGTCCCGAATTCCAATATCTTCACCAATGTCATCACGAATTACACGCGCGAACCGACCGTACGCATCAGTTTCGAAGTGCCGGTCGATCGCGGCAATGATGTTGGTAAGGCTGAAACGCTTATTGTCGAAGCGCTTAAATCCGATAGTCGTGTACTTTCCACGCCCGCGCCGCTATCGGGCATTGTCCAAATACAGGAATATTCCGTCGTGATGCTCGCGCGCTGCTGGGTGAAGAATTCCGATCAATATCGCGCGCCGTTCGATCTCAAGAAAATCGTGAACGACAAGCTGCGCGTGGCGAAAATACTCATACCGGTCCCGCGCCAGGCCGTCGCCGAACGCATCGAAAGCCCGCCCACTCCAAAGACGGAGTAGGCGGGCTCGATATTTTCATAACGCTTATTTCAACGCTTGTTCGCTTCGCGAATGGCGTCTTTCGCGCCGCCGACGGCGTTCTGCACTTTTCCAGCCGCCTTATCCATGGCGCCTTCGGTTTGCAGTTTGGCGTCGCCCGTTACTTTGCCCACGGCTTCCTTGACGGCGCCTTTGGCCTGCTGCGCGGAACCTTTGATGCGATCCTTATCCATTTTCTACTCCATTGAATGTGTGAGCGAATAACGCAACCGGAACCGGAGGGTTCCGTGAACTTAACTGACCACGAAAAGAACCGCACCTTTCCATTTCGAGAGGATCGCCGTGGGCGTAGTTCCAAGGAACAATTCACTGCCCGGGCGCTGGCTGATGCCCATGATGATGATTCCATAACCGTGCGCGGCTTCCGTTAGGATTGCCGCTTCCGCGGCCACGCGCGGTTTCAAGGCCGTGCGAAGCTTCGCGTTATAGCGCTCACCGAGTTCCACAATGTCTTTCAACATCGCTTCCTCGCTGCGGCGTGTGGCGCGCTTGCGTTCGTTCGTGGCACTGCTCGAAACATAAAGCGCCGTGACGGACGCATTCGTCGATCGCGCAATGGCAAGCGCCACTTCGGCCGCGCGGCGTGAAGGTGCCGTGCCATTGATCGGCACAAGAATGCGCGATTGCGACGTGAGAGCAGGCAGGTCCTTGGCACCATGCGCAACGACAATGCCGAGTGCGCCATCGAAACCTTCGGTGAAGCGCGTTAGCCGGGGCGAAAGCGTATCTTCCTCGCCGCGTCCGTCCTCGACGCCGATCATCATGAGATCGAAGCCTTTGCGCGCTTCTTCTTTGACGGCTCCGGTGTCGTTTGTAACACGTGTCGTCAGATGCACTTTGTCGGGATCCGGTTCCGAATCATCCTTCATGACGGCGCCTGCACTTTTCTCCGCGCCTTCTTTCACTTCCCGGTCAGGTCCTTCGGCCTCCGCTTGCGCTGTTTCGTCTTTGAAATGCACGATCGTGATGGGCACGCCGCGCGCACCCGCGATGAGGCCCGCAATGCGTGCGGTGAATTTCCCCACCGCGCTGTCGTCCACTGCAAGCAGAAGCCGTTCGATCTTGCCCACGAAACCGCGTCGATCGAGCGCTTCGCGCTCGACGCGTTCCTTTTCGTTCTTGTCCATGGGTATGCGCGAAAGGGCACTTCGCAACATTGGCGGCATCACCGTTGTCGTGATGATCGCCATCGTCACGATCATTGTGAACAGGTTCTGCGTGAGCGCGCCCATCGAGAGGCCAATCGTAGCGACGATGACTTCCGTGGAGCCGCGCGCATTCATGGCGGCACCCACGGCCATCGCCTGTTTGCGCGAAAGGCCGCCGATCTCGCCACCGATAAACGCACCCGCGAATTTTCCGACGCTCGCAACCGCAATAAGACCGCAAGTCAGCATGAGCAGATTGACATCTTTCAGGATTGTGAGGTCGGCGCTCAATCCCGCAAGGCCGAAGAAGACAGGCATGAACAGGGCCGAAACGATGCCCCGCAATTGATCCTCGATATGCTGCGTGAGGATCGGCGATTCCCCGATGAGGATGCCGGATACGAATGCGCCGAGCACGGTGTGCACGCCAAGGAGCTGCGTGATCTCCGCCATCACGCCCATGATGAGCAGGATCATCGTGATGACGGGAAATTCGCTTTGGAAATTATCGTTTGCCCAGCGGATCAGATTGAACACGATGCGCCGCCCGATCGTGAAACTGAGCCCCATAAAGACGGCGATGCCGGCAAGCGTCTTGGCAAGCGACAGAAAATCGACCGCGCCGCGCGTGGCGATGCCGAGCGTGATCGCGATGATGACCCAGCCGATCGTATCTTCGATGATTGCAGAAGCGACGATGACTTGTCCAAGATCGCGGCGCATGAAATTCATCTCGCGCACGACCATTGCGACGATCTTCACCGATGAAATCGAAAGCGCAGTGCCGAGGAATAGGGCGGGGACCAGGCGTGAGGTATGCGGCAGGATCGAAGCCGGTAGATATTCTCCAAGCGCGAAGCCACAGACGAATGGTACGAGAATGCCCGTCGCGGATATGATCGCCGATGCCGATCCCACGCGACGCACGAGTTTCAAATCTGTTTCCATGCCGGTCAGCAGCAAGAGCAACAGAATACCGAGCTGCGAGACCGCATCGATCATGCTTTTCTGATCGGGCGTGGACGGAAAGATGAATTTCTGCGCTTCGGGCCAAAACGCGCCGAAGAAGGACGGTCCCAGCAGAATGCCCGCAATGAGTTGACCCGTGATCGCGGGCTGACCAAGACGCTGCATCACTTCGCCGAGCCCGCGCCCGACGAAAAGCAGGATCATGATTTCGGCGATGAAAATGCCTTCGCGCGTGCCGCTTGCCGATGCCGTGGCCGCGAATGCGGGTGAGCCGGTGCAAAGAGCGGCCATTATGGCGAGCATCATCGCCAGAATCGGCAATTTCAATTTCATGGTGTTTCCGGCCGCCTGCGCGGTCGTGCTCACGCGCTCGCCCGACGCAATCGTTCAAAGAATGACGAAGCACTCATGAATTGCTCCCGGCGTCACGCGTGTCCGGTTAAAAGCCAAATGATGAGAATGATCGGAATCGGAATGCCGATGAGCCATAGGATGAGCGAACGCATTATATTGCTCCATCTGTGTTTCCTGCTTAACGCGGGACGAGAGGCGGAAGTTCCCGACCCCCGGCGCCCGCGGGCAGCACAGCCGTGGTTTCAATGTCGCCGCAGCCGGACCTCAGCTGTAAGTGTTTGAAATCATTTCCGTCCTTTTGACGAAGGTCGCCACTTTTTTGCGGATTTTACGACAAACTCCTGTCTGGATTAGGCAAAGCTTTACGGCATCTTTCTAGGCTGTCGGGATGGTTCATGCCCTCAGACTTTTCGAGCAGCACAATCCGCATTTTCTTGTGCTTGTCATCGCGGTCGTCGCTGCGGCGTTTTTCATCATTGGGCTGGGCCTCTTCGTTTTGATGTTCAAGCGCCAGAAGGCGCATGTGCGCGCGCTCGAGGAGGCGAAGGCCAAGCTCGAAACGCTGTCCGACAATTTGCGGCTTGCGCTCGAGGAAGCAGAAAGTGCGGGCAGGGCGAAGGCGACGTTCTTCGCTTCCATGAGCCATGAATTGCGTACGCCGCTCAACGCGATCATCGGTTTTTCCGAAATCCTCAGGGCCGAATTGTTCGGTCCCGTCGGCAGCGCGCGCAATGCGGAATATATTGGCGATATCCATCAAAGCGGGTTGCGGTTGCTCGCACTCGTGAACGATGTACTCGACGTGTCGCGCATGGACGCGGACAAAATGCAGCTTACGGAAAGCGAATTCGTTGTCGGCGACATGATCGCGTCTGTCTTGCGTGTCGTGGAGCAACAGGCGGCTAATGCGGGCGTGGCGCTTACCTGTCCGGACAAGGAAGATCCGACGCGCATCAAAGGCGACCGCCAGCGCTTGGAGCAAGCATTGCTCAACCTGCTTTCGAACGCGATCAAGTTCACGCCGGACGGCCACGTCGATGTCACAGTGCATCACGACGCGAAAGGCATTCAGATCGCAGTCGAAGACACAGGCATTGGCATCGCGGAAAAGGATATCTCGCGGATTCTCGAGCCGTTCGTTCAGGCCGACAATCGTCTCGCGCGCAAATACGAAGGTTCTGGTCTCGGTCTCACGATCACGCGCAGGCTTGTCGAGCTACATGGCGGCAAGCTGACACTACATTCGCGGTTGAATATCGGCACAATCGTCACGATGCATCTTCCCGCCTCACGCGTCGTGCCTTCGCGTATCAATTCGGCGGCTTAAGCGACGCAAGTTCCATTTATGGCTTTCGCGATTGCCGCGGCAAGATCGTTTTCGAGGAACGGCTTGCTGAGCTTCTGCAGATTTTTGCCTGTATGCGCCGGCAATTCCGCATAGCCGGTTGCGAGGATCACGGGCATATCCGGCCATTCGCGTTTAATCGCCTCGATCAACTGCACGCCCGACATGCGCGGCATCGCCTGGTCAGTTATGACAAGATCAATATTCTTCGTGCGCAGAATCTCGAGTGCGTCCTGGCCCGAATAAGCCTCGAACGCCGTGTGGCCGAGATCCTCCAGCATCGCGACGGTGTTGAACAGCACGAGCGCATCGTCATCGACCGCCAGCGCAGTGATCGCGCGTGTGGTTTTGCCGCTCACATTCGGTTTCGCATTGATGACGTGCGCGTGCACCGGCAATTCGGCAATGGGAAGCCAGATTTCGGCCGTCGTGCCTTCGCCTTTGGAGCTTTTCAATACGAGACGTCCGCCCATCTGCTCCGTCATGCCATGTACCATGGGAAGACCAAGACCCGTGCCTTTGCCGACGCCTTTCGTTGTGAAGAACGGTTCTACCGCATGCGTAAGCGTTTCCGCATCCATGCCCTCGCCATTGTCAGTGACTGCGAGGCAGACATATTGGCCTTCGGGCAGGCCCGTTGAATGACCCGCGCCGATATGTTCCTCGCGCGCGGAGATGATGATCTTACCGCTTTCACCGATCGCATCGCGCGCATTCACGGCGAGGTTGAGCAGCGCGAGTTCAAGCTGGTTCTCATCTGCCTGCGCGAGATTGAGCTTGAGCGGAAAGTGCGTTTCGATATGCACCAATGGCCCGATGGAACGCTGCAATAGCTCGACCATGTTGCGCACAAGCATGGGAAGATCGATGGGCTTTGGATCGAGCGTCTGACGCCGCGCAAATGCGAGCATACGCTGGATGAGAGCCGTGCCGCGTTGTGCGCCTTGAATCGCATTGTCGATGAGGCGCTGCAATTGGCGGTCGTCGGGCAGGCGCTTCTTCGCAAGCTCCAAGCTTCCCAAAATCGCCATGAGCAGGTTGTTGAAGTCATGCGCCACGCCGCCTGTGAGCTGCCCTACGGCGTTCATCTTCTGGGATTGGAACAATTCTTCACGCGCCGTTTCCAAATCCCGCTGGGCCTTTTTGCGCTCGGTGATATCGCGGGTGACTTTGGCAAAGCCGAGGATCGTACCGTCCGCATTGCGGATGGGATCGATCACCACATGTGCGAAGAACGTTGTGCCGTCCTTGCGGACGCGCCAGCCTTCGCCCTCGAACTTGCCTTCGCGCTCGGCAGTGTCGAGCGCCCGTTGGGGCAAGCCGGTCGCGCGGTCTTCCTCGGTATAGAAGCGGGAGAAATGCTGACCGATAATTTCGCTGCGCTCATAACCTTTGAAACGGCGCGCGCCAGGGTTCCAGCTCGAGACAATGCCGTTCCGGTCCAGCATATAGATGGCGTAATCGGTAACCGCCCCGATGAGGAGCCGATCCAGGTCTGCGTCGCCCTCCAAACCTGGAAACTGGTCCATCTTGTTCAAAAATGAGCCCCTGCATGCCTGACCGAGTTAAACGCTTAGTCTTTCAATAGGTTCCGGGCACCGGGGCGAAAGGACACGGGCGAGCCTGTGTCCCAGCCCGCCCATGCGTGGAACGGTATCAGTAAGGGGGTGTCAGACCCGTGAAATCGCCGATGATCTTCGCGTCATAGGGAGCATTCAGGCCTTCCTTGGTGCTCGTCGTGCCATAGCCGATGTGATCGAGATGGCCGAATTGATTGAGGATTTCCTTGGTCTTTTTCTTGACCAGGATCACGCGGTCGTTGAACTGATCACTGATGAGGATATTGCCGTTCTGCGTTTCTACGGCGCGCGTAGGCTGTGGTGCAGCATTGCTGCCGATTTGTAGATTGGTCGCATATTGCCAGACGATATTGTCGTGCGTATCCACCTCGACGATACGATTGTTGCCCGCATCTGTGATGAGCGTGTCTCCATTCACAAGGCGGCTTGCGAAGGCGACGCCGTTCAGTGTTCCTCCGGCGGTATATTGCGCCACGAGATGTTTGTGACGATCGACTTCGATCGCGCGGTTATTGCCTTCGTCGGCTATGAGAATATCGCCATTGTCGAGCA
>DATHQA010000048.1:0-4723 GCA_035483375.1 Rhizomicrobium sp.
ACATCCGCGAGCATGGCATCGGCAAGCATCGTCAGGTGGACGACACGCCGTCCGGCGGCGGGCCGGGGATGGTCATGCGCGCCGATGTGGCGTGTGCTGCCATCGATGCGGTCGAGGGGAAGGACCGTCCTCTCATTTATCTGACGCCGCGTGGTACGCCACTCACACAAGGCAAAGTCCGCGCGCTCGCCCAAGGCCCCGGCGCGATCCTTTTATGCGGACGGTTCGAGGGGCTCGACCAGCGCGCCATCGAGGCCCGAAACCTTGAGGAAATCTCGCTCGGCGATTTCGTGCTGGCGGGGGGCGAGATCGCGGCAATGGCGCTTATCGAGGCGTGCGTCCGCCTTATCCCGGGCGTGCTGGGAGCCTATGCCTCGCCTGCGGAGGAGAGTTTCGAAAATGGCCTTCTCGAATACTCCCACTATACAAGGCCGCAAAGCTTCGAGAGCCGGGACATCCCGGCTGTCCTGAACGGCGGCAATCACGCCGAAATCGCCCGGTGGCGTAAGGCCCAATCCGAGGCGTCAACCCGTACCCGCCGCCCGGATATTTGGACCCACTATGAAAAGACAAAACTCTAGGCTATTAGCCCGCCTCCCAATACGAACGCCCGCGACCGGAGTTAAGCCATGAACCTGTTGAAACAGCTCGAAACCGAGCAGATGGAAGCCCTTCGCGGCGGCAAGCCCCATCCCGAATTCCGCCCCGGCGACACGCTGAAGGTCAGCGTCAAGGTCGTCGAGCAGAGCTATGACGAAAAGGCGAAGCAGATGAAGACGCGCGAGCGCCTTCAGGCCTTTGAAGGCGTCTGCATCGCGCGCGGTGGGGAGGGTCTCAATGAGAGCTTCACCGTGCGCAAGATTTCTTACGGCGAGGGCGTGGAGCGCGTGTTTCCCGTCTACAGCCCGCTCGTCGATTCCGTGACCGTGGTGCGCAAGGGCCGCGTACGCCGCGCGAAGCTTTATTATCTGCGCGGACGCCGGGGCAAATCCGCCCGTATCGGCGAGCGTCAGGAACACGCTGAAGAGGCCGTCGCCGTCAAAGCCTAAATCGAAGAGGACTTGCCATGCCCCGCAGCAAAATCGCGCTTATCGGCGGTGGACAGATCGGCGGCACGCTCGCCCATCTCGCCGCGACCAAGGAACTCGGCGATGTCGCGCTGTTCGACATCATGGAAGGCCTGCCGCAGGGCAAGGCGCTGGATCTTTCGCAGGCCGGTCCCATCGAAGGCTTCGACGCGAAATTGCGCGGCACAAATTCCTATGCCGATATCGCGGGCGCCGATGTCGTGATCGTCACCGCGGGCGTGCCGCGCAAGCCGGGCATGAGCCGCGACGATCTCATCGGCATCAATCTCAAAGTGATGAGCGCGGTCGGCGAAGGCATCAAGGCGCATGCGCCCAATGCATTCGTCATCTGCATCACCAATCCGCTCGATGCGATGGTGTGGGCGCTGCGCCAATTCTCCGGCCTGCCGTATAGCCATGTGATCGGCATGGCAGGCGTGCTCGACAGCGCGCGTTTCCGCCATTTCCTCGCCGAGGAAATGAATGTGTCGGTGGAAGATGTGAGTGCGTTCGTGCTCGGCGGTCATGGCGATACGATGGTGCCGATGCCGCGCTTCTCGACTGTCGCCGGCATTCCGCTGCCCGAACTCGTGAAGATGGGCTGGATCAAGCAGGATCGTCTCGACCAGATCACACAGCGCACGCGCGACGGCGGCGCGGAGATCGTGGGCCTGCTCAAGACGGGTTCGGCGTTCTATGCACCCGCGACGGCCGCGATCGAAATGGCGCAGAGTTATCTGCGCGACAAGAAGCGCGTGCTGCCTTGCGCGTGTTATGTGAACGGACCTTACGGCATCAACGATCTTTATGTCGGCGTGCCGGCGGTGATCGGCGAAAAAGGTGTCGAGCGTATCGTCGAACTCGAACTGACGGCGGATGAGAAAGCCGCACTCGCCAAATCTGCGGATTCGGTGAAGGGCCTCATCGACGCCTGCAAGAAACTCGACACGAGGCTTGCCTAAGGTCCATCCATGATCCCGCGTCTTGAAACCGAACGCCTCATCCTTCGCGGGACGACGGCTGCGGATTTCGAGGCGTTTGCAAAAATCCTCGGCGATGCGGATGTGATGCGCCATCTCGGTGGCGAGGCGCTTGCGCGTTCCGATGCCTGGCGCAATGTCGCGACCAATCTCGGCCATTGGCATTTGCGCGGCTTCGGCGCGTGGTGCGTGGAGCGCAAATCGGATGGCGCGGTCATGGGGCGCGTGGGCCTCATGTATCCCGAAGGCTGGCCTTCGCTCGAAGTGGGCTGGACGCTTGGCAAACCCTATTGGGGCAAAGGCTATGCGACGGAAGCGGCTGCGGCCTCTATGGCTTACGGGTTCGCGACGCAGAACGTGGACCGGCTCATCTCGCTTATAGATCCCGACAACAAGGCCTCGCAGAAAGTGGCCCAGCGGCTTGGCGAGACGAAAGGTCCACGCCATGACCTCGTCATCGCGCGCCGTTCTTTCCCCGTCGATATCTGGAGCATTTCGCGAGAGGAATGGCAGAAGCGCGTGAACGCGACTTGATTTCGGAGCCCAGTCCCGCGAATACACCTCATGATTAATGCGGCTGTGTATCGCGAACGCGATTTCGGCATTCTTCTCGCAAGCCGTTTCCTCACGACCGTCGCGATGCAGGTACAATCCGTCGCCATCGGCTGGCAGGTCTACGAGATTTCGCGTTCGCCGATGGCGCTGGGCTTTGTGGGCCTCGCCGAATTCGCGCCGATGTTCCTGCTTACGCTGCCTGCGGGCGACATCATCGACCGCTTCGATCAGCGCAAGGTGCTTTCGATCTCGCTCATCGTGCAGGCGTTGTGTGCGGGGCTGTTGCTGTTTCTGAACTACACGCCGCTGCGCACGCTTGCGCCCTTTTATGCCGTGCTTGTGCTGTTCGGTGCCGCGCGCGGATTCTCGGCGCCGTCCGCACAATCGCTGTTGCCCTTTATCGTGCCGCCGGAGCGACTGCCCAAAGCGATTGCGTGGAGTTCTTCAATATTCCAGACCGCCGTCATCGCAGGCCCCGCCATCGGCGGATTTCTTTACGCGTTCGGGCCGCAGGCCGCTTATGCCGTGTGTTTCCTCTGTTTCCTCGGCGGCGGCATCGGTGTCGCGACGCTTGGCGGGCGCAAGAAGACGGGACCGCAATCCACAGCCCATGCCGTCGAGCGCGTTGCGGAAGGAATCCGTTTCGTGTGGAGCAGACCCGTCGTACTTGGCGCGATCTCGCTCGATCTGTTCGCGGTGTTGCTTGGCGGCGCGGTCGCGCTGTTGCCGATCTATGCGCGCGACATCCTGCATGTTGGCCCCATCGGGCTCGGCGTGCTGCGCAGTGCGACGGCTGTCGGCGCCGCGATCACGGCCGTCACGCTGGGCCGCAAGCCGATCGAGCGCAACACGGGCACGCGCATGTTCGGCGCCGTCGCCGTGTTCGGCATTGCTACGATCGTATTTGGGCTCTCGACGAATTTTTATCTGTCGTTGGCCGCTCTCGCAGCACTCGGCGTGTCGGATATGGTGAGTGTCTATATCCGCTCCGCTCTCGTGCAATTTGCAACGCCGGATGCGATGCGCGGCCGTGTCAGCGCAGTGAATATGCTGTTCGTCGGTGCTTCGAACGAACTCGGTGAATTCGAATCCGGCATCACGGCGGCGTGGTTCGGCACCGTGCCATCCGTCGTCATCGGAGGCCTCGGCACGCTCGTCGTCGTCGCGCTATGGATGTATCTGTTCCCACCGCTGCGAACAGTGGATCGGCTGCGCGACGTAGAGCCTGCTCAGCGCCCGTAACGCGGCGTCAGCATCGCGCGCGTGATCGCGTGTTTCTGCAATTCCGGCACGACGCTCGAGATCATCGCATTCGACGCAAGCGAAAGCGACGGCGTATCGAGCGCCCATAACGTGAAGATATAGCGATGCACGCTGCCCGGCGGCGGGCACGGGCCATCGTAATGTGTATCTCCGAAATCGTTCTGCGCAATGCGCGCGCCGAGCGGAACCGAACCCAGCGCAAGTGATGTCGTGCTCACGGGAATATCGAATACGGCCCAATGCCAGAAACCTTTGCCCTGGTTCGCATCGGGATCGAACATGGTAAGCGCGAAACTTTGCGCATTGCCGGGCGCGCCCGACCACGAAAGCGAAGGCGAGATATTGCCGCCGCCGCAGCGGCTGTTGACTTGGGCCGCCGCGATCATCGCGCCTTCCTGCATTTGTCCGCTGTTGAGTTCCATCGCCGCCGCACCCTGTGTTGCATTTGCGGCGAGCAATGCCGCGACCATCCAGCTTCGAAACATGCTTCTCTCCCTTTCGTTCCGGTCATCATAACGCCAAAAAGCGGGCCTTGCGGTCACACCGTTAATCGGCGACGATCCGTCAAGTTCCGCGCGCTTTACGATGTTACAGGCGATTGGGGCAGGCTTTGCCGTACGGGCACTGCAACGCTCAAGGCGGCGCTGGAATTGTTGGGCTTCGCGCTGCGTCATCATATGGTTGAAGTCATCGTGCATCCCGAAGACCATGTTCCGGGAACGTGCGGTGCGTCGTGCAGATGGTCGCTACCAGCGGTAATTGAGCGCGAGAAATCCGCCCTGCGTTGTCGCGCTCAGGCTCGTGTAGACATTCGGGCTTGGATAATAACGCGTCGTCACAAGTTCGTCGTAACCGAAA
>DATHQA010000049.1:0-7723 GCA_035483375.1 Rhizomicrobium sp.
TGATGGGCTTTCGCAGAGCCAGGCCGCATCGGGCGTCGATGTGGGCGAGGCGGAAGAAATTGCGGATGAACCTGTTGTTGCATCTGCGCACACTGAAACTGCGGCAGCGGCCACGGCAGCCTGATCGTCCGTGTAAGGAGCATTTGCGATGTCGAATATCACCGCCGGCATGGTGAAGGATCTGCGCGACAAGATCGCAATAAAGCGCGAGCGCACGCGCCGCATCGTCATTGCCGGGAATTGGATGCGCAATGCCATCCGGGTTGGAATTGGAATCGAGAATAGCCGTGACGGGTATGCCGAGCTTCGTTGCTTCGGCGACAGCGATCTCTTCCTTGTTCGTATCGATGACGAACAACATGTTCGGCAACCCGCCCATTTCCTTGATACCGCCAAGCGAACGTTCGAGCTTGTCGCGCTCGCGCAACAAACCGAGCAATTCCTTTTTCGTAAGGCCGGAGCCTTGCGCCGAACCCAGCGTTTCCTCGATGCCACGCAGACGTTTGATCGAGTTCGAAATCGTCTGCCAATTGGTCAGCGTGCCGCCGAGCCAGCGGTGGTTCACATAATATTGCGCACAGCGTTTCGCGGCGGCCGCGACCGGATCGGACGCCTGACGCTTCGTGCCGACGAACAGAATGCGTCCCCCGCCTGCCGCCACGTCGCGTAGCGCGACGAGCGCTTGGTGCAGTAAAGGCACTGTCTGAGTCAGGTCGATGATGTGAATGTCATTGCGGGCGCCAAAGATATAGGGCGCCATTTTCGGGTTCCAACGCTGGGTACGATGGCCAAAATGCGCCCCCGCCTCAAGCAATTGACGCATGCTGAAATCTGGCAAAGCCATTGGAAAACTTCTCCTTTTCCGGTTAGCCAAACACGAGGGTGTAACCCTTTCGGGCACCGGACGGGGGCGGAGCAACTCGCTCCACGAACCCACCTCGCGCGCGGAATGGGCGGGTTATAGGGACGGGGGCGGGACGAAGCAAGACCAGCCTTGTCAAACCGTTTCGACGTGAGCGACCCCCGGCAGCGACTTGATCGCGGCACGGAGGTCGCGGCTGACGGAAATGCGTTTGGGCAAGGCAATCTCGATCTGCTGACCGCGCACGCCGGGAACCACGATTGTGACGATGCCCTTGCCAGGCGGCTTGAGCTGACCGGCGATGGCATTGAGTGGCTCAGTATTCTCAATATGGATGCGCAAACCTTCGCCCGCCTGTACCGAAGCCTTTTCGAGATCGTCTACCGATAGTGCACGCAGTTTCAGTTCCTCATCCATCCAATCGACGGCAACAGCCATCAAAACGGATCTACCCGGTTCGAGCAGCGGGCGCGCGGCGGTGAGCACTTCGGAAAATACCATTACTTCGAACATGCCCGTCGGATCAGAGAGCGAGATAAATCCATAGGGCTGTTCGTTGCGGCCGCGGCGTTCCTGCTTGCGGATGATCGTGCCCGCGATCACCGCACGAAAGCCGGAGCGGCGGCGATCTTCGCAAAGCGATGCGAATGTCACCGCACCGAGACGACGCAGCGATGCTTCAAATCCATCGAGCGGATGGCCAGACAGATAGAAACCGATCGCGCTAAATTCTTCGCTCAGTTTTTCGTGCGGTGCCCATTCGGCGATGGGTGCCAAGCGCAGCGCATCGCCCTCGTTCGATGCTTCGCCGAACAATGTAGTTTGTCCGCTTTCGCGTTCACGCGCGCTGCGCGATGCATCACCGAGGACGATGTCCGCAGACTCGGCAAGCTGATGACGGTTGTTATGCAGCGCATCGAATGCACCGGAGCGCACGAGATTTTCGAACGCACGCTTATTCATAAGACGCGGATCCACACGCCGTGCGAAATCCGCGATATTTCGGAACGAGCCATTCGCTTCGCGTTCGGCGACAAGGTGCTCCATCGCCTGACGGCCGACACCTTTCACGGCTGCAAGCGCATAATAGATGACGTTGGAAGCAGCATCGCAAGCGAAGAACGCTTCAGAGCGATTGATGTCCGGCGGCGCCACGCGAACGGAAAGCCGCTGTGCTTCCTGCCGGAAAACGTTCAAGCGATCCGTATTGCCGATATCGAGCGTCATCGATGCAGCGAGGAATTCGACGGGATAATTCGCTTTCAGGAACGCCGTTTGATAAGCGACCTGCGCATAAGCCGCGGCGTGACCCTTATTGAATCCATAGCCCGCGAATTTCGCGGCCTGTTCGAAAATCTGCTCTGCGACACCGGATAGAATGCCTCGCTCGCCGGCACCTTTAATAAATGTCTCGCGATGCTTCGCCATTTCGGACGGAATTTTCTTGCCCATCGCGCGGCGCAACAGATCAGCCTGGCCCATCGTGTAGCCGCCGAACTCGCGCGCAATGCGCATGACGTCTTCCTGATACGTCATGACGCCGAAGGTTTCGTTCAGGATCGGTTCGAGCGCGGGATGCAGATAATCCGGTTCTTCCCGGCCGCGTTTGCAGGCGATGTATTTCGGAATCGAATCCATTGGGCCGGGGCGATAAAGCGCCACAAGCGCCACAAGATCGTTGATGTGGTCGGGCCGCATCTTGCGCAGCAGATCGCGCATGCCAGCGCCTTCAAGCTGGAACACGCCGACGCTTTCGCCGCGCGAGAGCATTTCAAAGGTCGGCACGTCTTCAAAGCCGATGCCCTGCGTGTCGAGCGCAATGCCGCGTCGCTTGAGCAGTTCCTCCGCCTTCGCGATGACGGTGAGCGTCTTCAATCCAAGAAAATCGAATTTGACGAGGCCTGCTTTTTCCGCGTCCTCATAGTCAAATTGCGTGACCGGCATATGCGAACGCGGATCGCGATAAAGCGGCACGATCTCGTCGAGCGGCCGGTCGCCGATCACGACACCCGCAGGATGTGTGGAGGCGTGGCGGTAGAGCCCCTCGATCTTGCCGACGATGGAGAACAATTGAGCCGCACTCGGTTCCTGTTCGGAAATCTGTTGCAGACGCGGTTCGTTTTCGATCGCATCGGTAATCGAGATATGCTGGCCCGGAGGGTTCGGCACCATCTTCGCGATACGGTCCACCAGGCCGAGCGGCATTTGCAGCACGCGTCCGACATCGCGCACGGCCGCCCGCGCCTGCAACGAACCGAGCGCGATGATGTGCGCTACGCGATCCGCGCCGTATTTCTGCTGCACGTAACGCACAACCTCGTCGCGCCGCTCCTGACAGAAATCGATATCGAAATCCGGCATCGAGATACGTTCGGGATTGAGGAACCGCTCGAACAGCAGACCGAAACGGATAGGATCGAGGTTCGTGATGTCGAGCGACCACGCGACAAGCGACGTGGCGCCTGAGCCGCGTACGCCGACGGGAATATTCTCCCCGCGCGTCCATTTCATGAAGTCCGAAACGATGAGAAAATAACCGGCGAAATCCATGCGGATGATGACGCCGAGTTCGAATTCGAGCCGGTCGCGATAGATTTTCTCGTCCGCATATTTTCCGTGTTTCGCGAGACGGCGCGTGAGTCCCTCCTCCGCC
Source organism: Rhizomicrobium sp. (assembly GCA_035483375.1). Classification (GTDB taxonomy): domain Bacteria; phylum Pseudomonadota; class Alphaproteobacteria; order Micropepsales; family Micropepsaceae; genus Rhizomicrobium. The sequence goes on from DATHQA010000049.1 coordinate 3,516, forward strand.
TGCGCGCGTAATTCCTCAACGGGCGTGAGGCCGGAGTCCGGCACGAATTGCGGCAGGATCGGATTGCGCTTCTTCGTGCGGTACGCGCAACGCTTCGCGATCTCAATCGTGTTTTCGAGTGCTTCCGGCAGGTCGGCGAATTGCGCTGCCATCTCGGCGGCGGTCTTGAATCTGTGTTCGCGCGTCAGCCTGCGGCGGTCCTGCTGTGAGACGAATGCACCGTCGGCGATGCACAGAAGCGCATCATGCGCCTCGTACATATTCGCTTCGCCGAAATGCACATCGTTCGTCGCGACAAGCGGAATCGCATATGTGTAAGCGAGTTCGATGAGCGTATCTTCCGCCGCGCGTTCCTCGGGCAGATTGTGACGCTGTAATTCGATATAGAGCCGGTCGCCGAAAATCGCGGAGAGCTTGAGCAACAACTCCTCGGCGGCATCGGGCTGGCCAGCGACGATGAGCGCATTGAGCGGACCACCAGGCCCGCCCGACAGCAGAATGAGGCCTTCTGCATGTGCGGCGAGATTCTCGGGCTTCACATGCGGCCAGTCGCCGGGTTGCGCGTCCAGATAGGCTGCGCTGAGCAGCTTCACGAGATTGCGATAGCCTGCCTCGTTCTGAACAAGCAGAGGCAAACGCGGCGGCTTGGGCCTGACACCCGCATACTGGCCGACGGCAGCTTCCGCAAACTCCACGGACAATAAGCAACCCACAATCGGCTGCACGCCCGCTTTCGCAAGCTCCTCACCGATCTCATAGACGCCGAACAGATTGTCGGAATCGGTGACGGCAACGGCCGGCATGGAATTGGCCCGCGAAAGCCGCGCGAGTTCATCCGGCCGTACCGCGCTTTCAAGCAGCGAATACGCGCTCTTCACCCGCAAATGGACGAATTGCGCCGCTTTGCGCTCTTGTTTAGCCATCACACGATTCCCGGAAGCCGCGGCTACTATCGCCCGTGAGCGCACAGCCTGCGAATGGGCCTCACAATTCCATCCACAGCCGCGTCAGACCCGGATGAGCACGGCCTGCGCCATATCGGCCAGCCCGAACGAAGACCCAACGAACACCAGCAAAATCACGCCGCCCGCCATATCCTTCAGCCAATCGCGCATATCGATCTCCTTCTTTCCAATCAATATGTTCTTTATACGTTCCAATGTCAAGAACAAATCAGGATCAAATTTGTACTTGACTTAACAGATTCGTTAATTAACATACCTGTTAAATGATGCAGCTCGACACCACGTTTTCGGCTCTGGCCGACCCCACGCGCCGCGCGATCCTGGCCCGCCTGGCGCTCGGCGACGCAACCGTGGGCGAATTGGCCGAACCGTTCGAGATTTCGCTGCCCGCGATCTCGCGCCATCTGCGCGTGCTCGAAGAGGCTTCCCTCATCGAGCGCGAACGCGAGGGCAAGACCCGCATGTGCCGCTTGAAGCCCGAGGCTCTCAGGCGCGCGAACGAATGGCTTGAATATTATGCGCGCTTCTGGACCGAAACCTTCAACAGACTCGACCAACACCTCAAACGACCGAAAGGAAAACCCGATGACGCAGACTGATTCCGTTCCCGTGCTTATGTTAAGTCGCACATTCGACGCGCCGCCCGAAGATGTATTCGATGCGTGGCTCAGCAAATCCTGGGGCGAATGGGCAGGCCCACCCGGCGTGAAGGGCGAAGTGACGGTGATGGAGCCTCGCGTCGGCGGTCACTATCGTGTGGTCATGCACCTGCCGAGCGGAAATGACGTCGCGGTCGGCGGCGTCTATCGCGAGATCGAGCGGCCGCACAAGCTCATCTTCACGTGGAAATGGGAGCATGAGACCCAGGACACGCTCATCACGCTTACTCTGCGCCGCGTGGGCAACGGTACGGAACTCACTTTCCGCCATGAAGGCTTCGCCGACATGGAACGCCGCAACAGCCACGAAACCGGTTGGAACGGTACGCTCGACAAACTCACTGCTTTTCTCAAGAAAGGTTGAGCCATGTCCGATCTCGAAATCATCGGCGCGCCGCAATCGAATTATGTGCGTTCGGTGCGCATCGCATGCGAGGAAAAAGGCGTTGCTTACAAGCTCGTCGTCGTGCGCCCGCATACGCCGGACGTGGACGCAATCCATCCCTTCGGCAAAATCCCGGTGATGCGGCATGGGGATTTCACATTGTGTGAATCCAAGGCAATTGCGACCTATGTGGACAGGACGTTCGCAGGACCAAAGCTGTTTCCGGACGATGCGAAATTGGGCACAAAGATCGAGCAATGGGTTTCGCTCGAGAATACGACGATCATTCCCGCGACGAACAATTATCTCGCCTATTACTTTTTCCGGAAATTGCCGGATGGTTCGTTGGACCATGCGGCAATCGATGCCGCATTGCCAGACGCGAAGAAAGCGCTTGAGGTGTTGAATGCGGCAGCATCGGACGGCTTCCTCGCGGGCGACATGTTCACCTATGCGGATATGAACATATTGCCCGTGCTCGCTTATTTGCGGGAATTGCCGGAGACGGGCGAGATCATGAAATCGCTGCGGCATCTCACGCGATACTTCGAGACGCATGCGGAGCGGCCGAGCTTCAAGGCGACGATCCCGCCGCCTTTTAGCGCACTTCCACTGCGCTAAGTTTGCCCGCATCCAGGACGAGCGTGCGATCCATGGCGCGCGCGAGATCGTAATTGTGCGTGGCGATGAGGGCCGAAAGACCCTCCGCCCGCACGAGTTTCAGCAAAGCCTCGAACACGCCGCCCGCCGTACGGGAATCGAGATTGCCCGTGGGCTCGTCGGCGAGCAGGATTTTCGGGTGGTTCGCGAGCGCGCGTGCAATCGCCACCCGCTGCTGTTCGCCGCCGGAAAGCTGCGACGGGCGATGATCGAGACGCGCGCCTAAGCCCAACAGCGTGAGCAACCGTTTGGCTTCGGCGGCGGCAGCGTCGGTCGCACGGCCCGCGATGCGTTGCGGCAGGATCACATTCTCCAATGCATCGAATTCGGGCAACAAATGATGCGCCTGATATACGAACCCTATCATGTCGCGGCGGATGCGCGTGCGCTCGCTGTCGGGCAGCGAGGACGCCGCGCGGCCCGCGATATAAACCTCGCCCGACGACGGCGCCTCAAGCAGACCCGCCATATGCAGCAGCGAGGATTTGCCCGCGCCGGATTGGCCGACCAGCGCCACGATCTCGCCCGGCTTCAGCGCGAAACTCACATTGCTGAACACTTCGAGCGTGCCCTCGCCTTCCTTGTAGATGCGCGCAACGCGATCGAGCTTGAGCGCCTCATTCATAACGAAGCGCCTCCACGGGATCGAGGCGAGCCGCGCGCCACGAGGGATAAAGCGTAGCAAGCAGCGAAAGCGTGAGCGACATGGCGACGACAGCGATGACTTCGCTTGGGTCCATTTCGGCGGGCATGCGACTCAGAAAATAGATTTCCGGGTTGAACAATGTCGTACCCGTGAGCGAGGACAGGAACTGCCTTATTTCTTCGATATTTGCGCAGAACAGCACGCCGATAAGAAAGCCGAGCACCGTGCCCGTGACGCCGATACTTGCGCCCGCGATGAGGAACACGCGCATCACCGCACCTCGCGTGGCCCCCATCGTGCGTAATATCGCAATGTCTGCGCCCTTGTCTTTCACAAGCATGATAAGTCCGGAGACGATGTTGAGCGCGGCCACGAGAATGATGAGCGTGAGGATAAGGAACATCACATTGCGCTCGACCTGCAGCGCGCCGAACAGGCTGGAGTTCATGTCCTTCCATGTCACGATGCGCGTGCCCATGCCGGACACTTGCGCGATCTGACCCGGCAGAGTGTCGAGGTGATCCGGATCGGCGACCATCACCTCAAGTCCGTTCACGCCCGCGCCTGTGTTGAAATAGAGTTGCGCTTCGGACAGCGGCATGAAGATGAAGGTCTCATCATATTCACTCATGCCGATATTGAACGTGCCTGCAATCGTATAGGTCTTCACGCGCGGCGTTGTGCCGAAGGGCGTGACGTTCCCGCGCGGCGCGATCAGCGTGATGTCAAGGCCGGGGCCGGTGCCGAGTTTGCTCGCGAGCCGCGAACCCACGATCACGCTATCGCCGCCTTCGAAGCGCGCGAGCGCGCCGGGCGAAAGATTGCTCGAGACTGTCGTGAGCGTTTTCAGATCGTCGCGCCGCATGCCGCGCACAAGCGCGCCCGACGAAACG